>JADLEN010000057.1 GCA_020846105.1 Chitinophagaceae bacterium
ACAAGGGAGTCTTTAGAAATATTGGCATAGGTAGGATACTCAAAAGTATAAGGGAATCCTTCTTGCTCGAAGCGCTGATACTCATGAGCGGCAGGCGTATCTACACGTGCATAGCTACGGGGCTTTGGCACATATTCTTCGGGCCGGCAAGAGTAAAAAGCTAGAACTAAAAATAAAAATATTGTTGGGCGCATACTTAGTGTCAAAGCTAAAACATTTGTTTTGTTTTTGTTTCAATAAAAAGAAGGGTAAAATGAAAACCATCTTACCCTTCTAAGTTATTTTATAAGCGATAAATTTCTAGCTTATCGGATATTGTCGTTGTTGTATTTGATATTGCTTTTGCGCATCATCATTTCTTGCAAAGTGCCAGCAATAGATTTTTGCATTTGCTCTTGTTCTTGCATTTGTTGTTGTTGAAAAACCATTGCCTCGTTGGGGTTGGCAACCTTAGGGCTACGGCTTACTAAAACCATATAGCTAACACCGTCTTGGCTTTTCATCCCTGGTGAAAGTGCACCTACTTTGGCTGCTTTAGAAAAAGCATAACCTATAGCTTTGGGTTCGTAACCAATGTTGGCTAAGTATGGGGTAGTAGATGTGAATGAATCTGCAGATAAAATTGCTTGTCCGCTCACACCCGCAATACCCTCTAGTGTTGTTTGTGCTTTGTATTTAGCAATTATCATATCGGCTTTTTTCTCGGCACGTACTATGCTTTCGATTTGTGGTTTTACAGCATCATTTATTTTTAGTGTACCCTTTGGCTGTATGTTTACAAGCTTTGCTATAATGTATCGGTTATTAGGACTCGAAATTTTTATAACTTCTGATATTTGGTCTTGTTTAGAATCGTACATCCAACGAACCAGCTCTCTTGCTGCACCCATACCTTGTATGCTATAGTCTTGAACTTTTACTTGGTCGGCTTCGCGCTTTTGAAGGTTCATTGCTTTTACGCCTTCGTCAAAAGTCTTTGCATCTTTATATTTAGATGCAAATTCTGTAGCCTTGCCATAAATAGCTGTTTCGGTAGCATCGCTTGGGAAAAGTGATTTTACTATTATAGCCATTTTGGTTGCTGTTTGAAAATCTTTTTGGTCATTCAATTTTACAATGTGGTAACCAAATTGTGTTTTCACCACTTTCATATCTCCTGTCTTATTCATGAATGCAAATTCATTAAACTCGGGCACCATTGAGCCGTATGAAAAATAACCCAAGTCGCCACCTTTTTGATTGTTCGAATTGTCAACAGAAAATTTAGCGGCCAAAGAATCAAAACTAGCAGCACCTGATTGAATCACAGCTAAAATACTATCTGCCATTCTATGCGCAGCGCTGTCGTCCATGGTTTGGTTTGGCTGTACCAAAATGTGTTGTGCTTTTACAGAGTCGGCCATTGAGCGATGCTCCAAAATTTTTACTAAAAGGTAAGAGCCATTTTCTAAATATGGGCCATAAACCGCACCCACTGGCTGGTTCAAAATTGTGTCTGCATTGGGCGATGTAAAAGTTTTCTTTGTAAAATAAAAATCTCTGTAGCCTTGCTCGCTGTATCGGCTTACAAATGACTCAATACCTGTAGAAGGAGTGCTAGCAAGTTCTGCTTTGATGTTTTCTAAAGAACCATAAGTATTGGTAGTATCTTCTGTGCTTGGCACTACATCAAATGCTACATAACTAATACCGCGTATCTCTTGTGCTATCTCGAAACGCTTTTTGTGTTTAGCTACGTAGTTGTTGATATCAGCATCTGTAATAGGAGCTTCGTTGTCGGGTATTACTGTTACTGGTACTTTTACAAGTTGAATACTAGCCATTTCGTTTTGACTAGCCATCTTATAATCCACCATGTATTTTGGTGAATATAAACTTGCGCCTATAAGATTGTTGAATTTTTGAAGCTTACTTTGGTGTAATACAAATGACTTATAATTTTCCCAATTTTCGCGTTCTTTATCTATTGCGTTAGGGTCGCTATCGGCCGGAGGGTTCTTTAGTTGGTCCTCGTACATTTTCATACGACTAGCATCAAACATTCCTGTCTCTGGATTTGTAAATACAGGATATTGCATTACCATTGGACTAGGGTTTACACCATAGATAAGGTCTTTTTGTTCTTTTGCAGATATTTCAATGCCAAGCTTGCTTAATTGCTTATCAATTATACGCTCATTTATCAAATCTCTGAAAGCTTGTTCCTGAATTTGAGTACGAACATCATCAGTAATTTGTTTACCCTGATTACTGATAGTATATACTGTGTTGTATTCTCTAATTCTTTGTTCCAATTCTATTGGCTCTACAGCATCTCCATCTACTTTGGCTATTTCTGTGCTGCTGCCAAATACGCTTCCAGAATTGCCAGAAAACGCATCATTTAATACAAATGCAATTAGCGAAACAGCAATTACTCCACCTGCTACTTTTGCATATTTATCTCTTATCTTTTGGATGATAGCCATTATTTTGGTCGATTATATTTTTTATTAAAATGAGCGCAAACTTACATTATTTTAATCAAATTCTCAATTTTGAGCTTTTCTATTAAACATGGTATATAGTAG
>JADLEN010000058.1 GCA_020846105.1 Chitinophagaceae bacterium
CTAGTGATTGAGTAGGTTTGTGTTTTTACAAACTAGTTAAATCTAGTGATTGAGTATGTTTGTGTTTTTACAAACTAGTTAAATCTAGTGATTGAGTAGGTTTGTGTTTTTACAAGCTAGCTAAGTAAGTACAATAGTGGCTACGGCGGCTAAATGGCTGTATGCAATGGCTTTGTTGGGGGCTGTGGGGGCAAAAAAAGAGCAGCCACACAATACAATGTATGTGTGGCTGCTAAAATATGGGGGCAAAAATGCTTGGTTACCTGCCCTAGCCTACGCGGCCGGCAAAGCCTAAAGTAAAAGATAATAGCTGACGGTGCGACGCCTATACAGCTACTAGAAAGCAAGCAAGATGACCTCCAAAAAATTTTTTTTATTCACCTTTTTGCAAGGGTTTTATTTGCGGCCTAGCTGCTCTATGGCTTTTTTGGAGCTCAGAAAGGCAAAGCTGGGCTGTAGTTTCAGGATATTTTCTTTGTCGGTGAGGCGTGGGTAGGCCCATTTTACCAGCTCTAGCTTGGTGCCCTCGAAGGTGCAAGTGGCTATGATGCGTATGAGCTGCGTGGTGCTGAGGCTGCTGCTAGCAAGCTTGTCGGTAAGGTGGGCTTGGCGCTCGGTATCGGTGCTCATGGCTTGGGCGGCGGCTATGACGGGGCTCAGCTCATCGTCTTTGGCTATGGTGGGGGCGGCGGTGGTTTTGGGGGCTGGCGCGGGCTCATCGGTGGCTGTGGTGGCGTAGCTGGCTAGTGTGCGGCGCGATGCTGCTAGCTCTAGTGTACTACCGGCTTGGGCTATATTTTGTGGGTCTGTCAGGTGGGGCTGGCTATACTCGGCTAGCTGTAGCTTGCTGCGCTCTATGCTCAGCCAGCTCATCATTTTGGCTAGCTGGGCGGTGCTGTAGGTTTTGTACAGGAGGTATTGTTTTAGGTGGCGCAGCTTGTCGCTAGTGGTGATGTGCTGTTGTATGTCTTTGCCTAGCTGTGCTAGCTCTGTGTTGCTGAGGCTGGTGTTTGTACGGCTGGCAGCGGGTGCGGTGCTGGCTATGGGCGCGGCTATGTCGGCGTCTTGGTTTTCGTCAAAGTCTGTGCGCTCGTCGGTACGGTATGTTTTGTCGCGGCTGTCTAGGTATATATCGCTACTCTCGCGAATGCTCATGGTATGGTATTCGGGGTCTATGGTGCAATAGTACATATTGCCGGGCTGGGTGCGTATGCTACCTTTATATACCAGCTTGGCACGGCCGCGGTTGTTGGTGTTTTCGTCGTCGTAGCGCGGGTCTGGCTTGTAGGGTATGTATTGGTATACTTTGACACTGTGCTCGCCGGCAGGCACATCTACATAAGTAATGGTGCGGCCATAGCGCTGATAATGGCGCCCGTCTATAACTACGGTGAGCATTTTATTGTTGCGCAGCCATAGCTGCAAAACACTGTTGCGGGGCTGGGCCAGTAGTGGGCTGCTAGTGGCTATGCTAGCAAGCAAGATGAGGAAGATGATGGTTTTTTTCATAACAGAAATATTAGTGCACTAAAAAATATTGGGGGTAAAAGAATACTGCAAATATAAGGCTAGCCACCGAGCAGCAAGGCACAAAGTATGCCTGCAGATACGCCAGCGTTGAGCGACTCTGCCCCGCCCCGCTGCGGAATGGTGATGCGGTGGCTGGCAGCGGCTAGCACCTGGGCACTAATGCCCGTGGCCTCGCTACCGATAATAATAATACCTGGCGCAGCAGGCGATATGCGGTACACATTGCTACCCGCTAGCACGGCGGCATAGCTAGGTAGGGGGCTGCTGCGCAAATAATCTAGGATAGCCACGGTGTGGATGCCTACCCGCAACTGCGCCCCCATAGCGGCCTGCACCACCTTGGGGCTATAGGCATCTACGCATTGCGGCGATAGCAGTACTTGGGCAATGCCAAACCAATCGGCAATGCGCAGTATGGTGCCCATGTTGCCTGGGTCGCGGATATCGTCTAGCGCTAGGCACCAATCTGAGCTGGGCGTAGGCGGCGCTTGTGGCGTGCTGTGCTGCACTACTAGCAGCACCTTGTTGGGGCTGTGTAGCTGCGATATTTGCGCTAGCTCTGTATCTGTTACAGATATGACAGTGGCGCTTGGGTGGGCGGCTATGTATTGCGGATGCTGCTGCAACCAACTGTCTAAAGCGGCAATAATAATTATGCGCTGGCGAGTGTCGGCAAGGTATTCTTGGGCTATTTTTTCGCCCTCTACCAGGTAGGCTTGGTGCTCTTTCCGAAATTTTTGCAGCGCTAAAGACCGAATGTATTTACTTTGCGATATGGATAGCATAATTTGCAAAGCTAATTAATTGCCACCAAGTACTATAATGAATCACAAAGCACGCCTAGCCTTATTGCCCAAACAACTGTTGCCAATGGTGGTAGCACTACTGCTATTGCTAAGTGCCTGCAACAGCACCAAGCACGTGCCCAAGGGCAGTTATTTGCTAAAGAACTATGGGGTGAAGGTAAAATCGGACAAGACGATAACCAACAAAGGCGTGCTACAAGACCAGCTAGATATGCTGGTAGCACAAAAGCCCAACACATACTGGAGTGGGCTTTTCCCCTTTAAACTTTGGAAATACAACCTACGCTCAGACAAGTATCTGAACAACCCAAACCTAGAGCTGCCCAAAGCTATAGAGAAGCCCGTAATCTATGATACCCTACTACAATTGAAGACTGCGGCAAATATGCGCTCGTTCTTGCAAAACCAAGGGTATTTCCATGCCGAAGTAAAAGATACCGTGCGGTATAAAAAGAACAAAGCCTATGTAAGCTATGCGGTAAATACTGGGGTAAACTTTGTGATAGACCAAGTAAATATAGCCGTAGATAAGCCCGAGATAGCCGCCATAGTAAATAAAGGAATGGAAAATACCAAACTCACCAATGGCCTACCTTATACCAAAGCCGTGATAGACGAGGAGCGTGCCCGTATTATTACCCAAATGCAAAACAGGGGCTATTATAATTTTGGACAAGACAATGTAACTTTTGTACTAGATACTATTAATAAAGAGAAATTCAGAGATGCCGAAAGCTTGTTTGAAAGTGCGGTAAACTTTATAACCCTACAGAAAAAACAAAAGAAACTATCGCTGAATATACAAGTAAGCATAAGCGACAACAACGAAAGCCTAAGCTATGCACAGTACAAGGTGGGCAGGATTATTGTGTTTCCGGATTTTGTAGACAGAGAAATGACGCGTGATAGTAACCTTATAAAAAAAGAGCAAGATGGTATCAGCTTTCGGTACCTAAACTATTACGTGCGCGAGACCATTTTGAGCAAGCAGATATTCTTAAAGCCCGGCGCATTGTACTCCCGTGCCGACCACGAGTTGACGCTAAATAAACTGAATGAGCTAGGGATATTTCAGATGGTAAACATTTATTTTGCCAAAGACACTACAAGCCCAGACCAAAACCTGCTGAACTGCTACATAACCCTAAGCCCCTCTAAGCGCCTAGACGCATCTGGCTCGCTAGAGATAGCCAACGCTACGACCTATGTACTGGGCAACTCTATAGGAGCTGTGTACCGCGATAAAAACTTTTTTAAAGGCGCCAATATGCTGTCATTGTCGGCAACAGGTGGTGTAGAGATGGGCTTTTTCGATACCTTGGGTACGAAGTTTTTAGATCATTTTTATCTTCAAAGTACCAATATTGGGGTCAATGCCACCATCATTTTTCCAAAGTTTATATCGCCTTTCAAGCCCCGCTGGATAAGCGAGCGCAACCTGCCACGCACACAGCTGATAGTAGGGGTAAATGTGCTGAACCGTATCAACCAATTTGTATTGCCCAATATCAACGCCTCGTACGCATACAACTGGCGCAAGTCTATAACCCAAACATGGGAGCTTACGCCTGCCTTTGCCAACATTGTAATACCCACCATTCAGCCCGATTTTCAGAAACGCCTAGACTCTAACGACTTTTTGCGCAATACCTATAGGCGTACCCTTATCCAAGGCGAGAACATTGCCTTTACCTTCAGCGATCAGATAAAGAAACAAGGGCGCAACTTTAATTATATCCGTATAGCCTTTGAAGAGTCGGGCATTATACTTGGCGGCCTTAATGAAGTGCAGAAATCGATAAGCAAAAGCCAAGGTTTTATCTTCGATCAGTATTTCAAGATAGACCTAGATGCACGCAGGTACTTCAATTGGCGGCACTCGCTTACAGCATTTAGGTTTTTGGCAGGCATAGGTAGCCCTTATGGTAGCTCACGCACATTGCCCTATATCAAGCAGTATTTTGTAGGTGGCCCCTATAGTATCCGCGGTTGGCGGCCGCGCACCCTAGGCCCCGAGAGTATTACTAGCACGGACAGTTTGGTGATAGACCGTACTGGCGATATAAAACTAGAAATGAATGCAGAGTACCGCTTCGATATGATTAAATTATTCTCAGGAACCCTGAACCTAAATGGTGCCCTATTTGCCGATGCAGGTAATACTTGGCTTGCCAAAAAATCCGAGAGCGCGCCAAATGGACAATTTGATATAAGCCGCCTAGGGCAAGACATAGCGGTGAGCACTGGTGCTGGCTTGCGGGTGATAGTTGCCGACTTTTTTACAGTAAGGGTAGATGCTGCATTCCCGATAAAGAACCCATATATAGATGCCAATAACGGATGGGTAATCAAAGATGTGGACCTGGGCAACAACCAATGGCGCAGCAATAATGTGGTTATCAACTTGGCCATAGGTATGCCATTCTAATCTTTTGCAACACTTGCGCTTTATATCCATTTTATTATTAATTTTGAAAACAAATAAAAACAGTAAATGAAAAAACTACTTACCCTTATCGCTACTGGCATTTGCCTTAGCAGCACTACCAACGCCCAAACCCTTACTGGTGGCGACATGGAAACTTGGAAAACCTATTCAAGTGCAGGCAAATCTTTGAAAAGACCTAATGGATGGAACACATCCGACTCGCTAGTAGCATTTGTAAAATTACTAGGTAGCAAAACCTTCACAGCACGCGTGTCGCAATCTACAACAGTAAAGCATGCAGGCACTTCTTCTGCAAAATTGGAAGCTACAGACCTTACCGATTCATTGCCAACGATTATCTCCAACGGTAATTTCACTGGCGACCTTGCAGCAATTGGCACTGGCGATTATTCTTCTATCAAATTTATAGGCGGTGCAGCCATTACAAAGCGTATTATGTTTGTACATTCTTGGTTGCAATATTCGTACACCGGCACTCCCGATACCGGATTAGTAACAGTTACTGCTTTTAAAACTGGCTTTGCTGTTGGCGGCGGAGATTCTGCTATTGGCGAAGGTGTGAGCAACATTACTAGCCTATCTTCCTTTACCAAAATAGAAACGCAGGTTATTTATAAAGATGCTATAAATGTACCCGACAGAATAGTGGTAACCTTTAATACGAGCAAATTTTTAAACCCACTTGCAGGCACAGTGCTATACGTAGATGACGTTTACCTTTCTGACCCTACAGGTATCGAAACCCCACTAATCAACGACGAGCGCATAAGTATTTTCCCTAACCCTAGCAGCAGTAGCGTACAG
>JADLEN010000059.1 GCA_020846105.1 Chitinophagaceae bacterium
ATTTGCATGCCGCAAAGATAATTTTTTTGTTTGCCGCAATAGTGCAAAGTTTTTTGCGCAGAAACACCGAATTTTGCCCAGCATTCAATGCCGCAACCCCCAATGACATTTCCCAAAACCCTAGGGCACAAGTACACTTTTGTAGCCAATATAGACCTGGCCCTGCTATATACCCAATACTGCAACCACAAGCGCCTACGGGTATTTGCCACCCATGGCCTGCACTGTGCACAGCCCACTTGCAGCAAGCAAGGCACTTACCTTATAAAAGCCCAAAACCTTGCTGGCGGTTTCCATATAGATGTGTACACCCAAGATTTCGAGCTGATGACTATAGACCATATAGTGCCCCGCAGCAAGGGCGGCAGCAACAGTATCGAAAATCTGCAACCGATGTGCAACAGCTGCAATGCCAAGAAAGGCGACAAGATGTAAGCAAACACCAACCCACTTTTCTTTTTCTTTTTTCATGCTTGGGCTTGCCCAAGAACACGCCCATGTTTTTTAATAAAAGGTTTAGGAGTTATAGGCTATGGCTGTTTTGCAGCTATAAGGTCTAGCACATCGTTTGGCAATTCTACAATTACTTCGTTTTTGCGGTTAAATACTTCCCAAGGTGGGTCGTAGCCAAGAAAGTAAAAGCGGCTACTGTGAGGAATACCGGCGGCATCCAAGGCGTCTATGAGCTGCTGCTTGTGGGTGCTGATTCGGTCATCGTTGGCCCAGCCGCCGAAAGTAATGGCTGCCACTATTTTTGCAGGCTCTTCTCTGAATGCTATCTGCTGCTCATTGGGTTGTGGAAGGTTTTCTTTTTTTAGTTTTTTGGGCACCATAAACATCATGGTCATAGAGTCGTCCAAGGACATAGACACGGGCGAGGTCATGGCTATTTTTTCATTCTTGTCATTACCACCAAATATATAGCCTGCAAGTATAGAGAAGCCTTTGCTAGAGGCTTTTTTGTATTGGTTGGTGGGCATCTTTACAGCGGTAAACAAGCTAGCCTCGTAGCTACGCACCTCAAAATCGGCGTATTTTTTATTGACCACATATGGGTAGGATTCTATTTTACTACGGCCTTGCATAGCGTATAGTTGTAGGGCAATAAAAGCTAAAAGGATAGCCCCAGTGATGATAAAAAATATTTTCATAGTGTAGATTTAAAGTTTTTGGCATTGTGTATTGATGATGATTTTGGAGGCTTATTTTTTGCTTGGTCATTGATGCCCTAGGGCACCAAAAGCATTGCTAAGGTGACAACAAAATACGGTGTAGCCATATAGCTTACTTTAGCAGCGCTTGGGCAATAAAAATAATTGTGACAGTAACTTTTTCTATACCCATACTTACATGAGCCGCTTTATCCATTTTAGTTTTTGGGCGGTGTAGGGCGGATATTTGATATTGGGCTCGCCCCAAGTGGCGCGGTCTAGCACAGACTTTGGGTGTACAAATGCGTCAAAGCCAAACTTGCCGTGGTAGTGGCCCATACCCGAGTTGCCTACACCACCAAAAGGTAGCTGCTCATTGCCTAGATGCATAATTACATCATTGATACAACCACCGCCAAAGGATAGTATGCTGGTAAAAGCAGATTTTTCATCGTCATTGTTGGAAAAGAGGTAGGCGGCAAGTGGCTTTTCGTGGTCGAGCACTTGGTAGAGCGCGTCATTGTAATTGCTGAAACTAAGGACAGGCAGCACGGGGCCAAAAATTTCTTCTTGCATCACAGCGTCTGTCCAGCATACATTGTGCAAGATGGTGGGTGCTATGGTTCGCGCTGCCTTATCTACCAGGCCACCATGGTATATTTTGTCTTTGTCTATTAATGCAGCTACGCGGTTTAGGTTTCGCTCGTTGATTATTTGGGTGTAGTTGTTGTTGGCTACAGCGTACTGAAATTGTAGGATGTACTTTTTGAGTTGCTGTAGCAATATTTCTTTGCATTGGTCTTCTACCAAAATATAATCTGGCGCTACACAGGTTTGGCCAGCATTAAGAAATTTACCCCAAACAATTCTTTTGGCTGCCACGGCTATATCTGCGCTAGCACATACTATGGCCGGCGATTTGCCACCAAGCTCTAGGGTTACAGGGGTTAGGTGTTGGGCAGCCGCTGCATATACAATTTTGCCTACCTGAGGGCTACCGGTAAAAAAAATCTTGTCGTATTTGAGGGCCAGCAACTCTGTGGTTTCGGCAACGCCACCAAGGGCTACGAATAGGTATTCTGCCGGAAAATGCTGGTTGATAATGCTAGCCATAGCTGCCGCAGAAGCTGCCGAAAGCTCGCTAGGTTTAAGGATAACGGTGTTGCCAGCGGCCATGGCGCATATCATTGGCGATAAGGATAATTGGTATGGATAGTTCCAAGCGCCTATCACCAAAGTGTTGCCTAGCGGGTCGGGGTATATTTTGCTATTGCCTGGTTGGTTGAAAAGGTTGGTGCTTACTTTTTGGGGCTTGGCCAAATTGCTGAGCTGCTTGAGGTAATAGTCGATGTCTTTAAGCACAAAGGCTATTTCGGTGGTAAAGGTATCGAACTCGGATTTGCCAAAATCTTGGTAGATAGCAGCACACAGTAGCTGTTGCTGGTCTGTGATAATGGTTTTGAGCTTTTGCAATTGCTGCTTGCGAAAGTCTATATCCTTGGTGCCTTGGGTACGGAAAAATGCTTTTTGTTTATTTAATATTTCTTGAAAAGCCATGTTCTTGCTGATTTTTTTTGAGTTTGAGGGTAGTGATAAAACCCCGATTTTCTTGTAGCAAAGACAATTCATCTTTACGCACAACCACATTGCACAGCGCGCCAAAGCCAGTGTTGATGCTATAATGCACCTTTCCTTGTTTTAATCTCTAGTACAGATAAGCACTGTTTTTACAATCTGTGCCAATGCTTCAGAAGACAAGCAAATGGTTTTGGACAGGCCGTTTTTCTATTCGGCAAAACGTAAATGCTCGGGTAATAGCATTTGGCAAATTTAAGGAAATACTTGGGGTAGTATATGGATAATAGAAGCTAATTGTTTAAAGTTTTTGATAATACCAATTGCACAAAAAAGAACGCAACAAAAATCTGCTGCGTTCTTTTTAATGAAACACTCCTGCACTCAAGTCTAGAGTGCTGCATTATTTATTTTCCATCAAAACCAAATTTTAAAAAAATCGGCAGCGCCAAAGCAAACTATTTTGTAAGCTTGGCGCCACCCAATGCTCTATTAGTCCGAACGGCCTAAAGCAATAATTAAAGAGGCGCTAGCACCTGCATTCATTGGTCGGTCGTCTTGTGCAGTTATAGCAGTATTGTATGGTACAATGCCCTGTAGATTTTCTTTTCCCCAAGCAATCTGAACATAGGGCTTCAAATTAATGCCGAGCCAATTAGTAAGATAAAGGCGTACATTAAGCGATAGCGTATTGGCAAGCATTATTTTACTGACATCGTTTTTAGTTGTCACCCCTTTGTAAGACTCGGTGGTGGAATAATAGGAAGCACCACTAAACCAATAAGCTTCAAAATCTAGAGCTGGCAATATGGTAATGTGCCCCCTATCGTAGATGCTGCGCAAAACACCCATGCCAACCCCACCCATACTTACTTGGGCACGGCGATAACCCATTTTGGAGGTTGATGGTTCTATGCCTTTGGCCTCATTCTTTTCGGATATTTTGCTCATCACTACCTCAAAGCCCCATTTGCCTCCACGAAACTGCCAAGATGCTTCCCAACCTTTTAGCAGACCGAATTTGGGCATTTGAGGGCTCAGCCAAGCGCGGTCGGCATTGTATGCGGCCACTGCATTATTAAGGCCAGGCAATCCCATCCCTCCTATCTTATAGCCAAAAGTGAATATATTTTCAGAACTGCCATAGTTATAACTAGCATTAGATTTAGGCGCATAATTTGTGTTGGATTTTTGTGGTCTGGGGTTGGTTTTAGAATTATATGCTTTGCCCTCTTTATCATAAGCGGATTGGTACCCACCATTCTGAGCGGAGGCAATACTCGGAAATAAAGCAGAAAGGAACACCGCAAGCGCAATTATTAGACTCTTGTTCTTTTGATACATTTTTTTTGTTTTAAGGAAATTGTGGAGAGAAATGCTGCAACTATTTTGCTTCCATCCACTTCAATTTTGATTGAGCGCTGTAGCAAAGCACAAACCTATAATTAGTATGTCTCATTAAAAGTGTGAAATAAGTAGTAGTGGGCTGCTATGCTGGCTGTGGTATGTGGCGCGCTGAGGCGGCTGCGCTGAGGTGTGGCGGCTGCGCTGAGGCGAGCTAGCTATGCTGCGCGGGCTGCTGAATGCCAAAAACAGGCCAAAAAAGTTGCGCGAGCCGCATAAGAAGTATCCCGAGCCGCACACGAATTCGTCGGAGCCGCACACGGGTTCGTGGGAGCCGCACTTTTGGCCTTTTGGGGCTGTTTTGGGGTTTCAGGAATAATGTTTTTGTAGTATATGTAGAAGTTGGTGAGGGCACGCGTACTGTAGCCTACGCTGCCGCGTGAGGGAAGCCTACCCACATTTCGGTGGTATATTTATGAGGGACAATGCGCAATACTTATCTTTGTGCGTAGTTAACGGAGGAAGTATCAGAAGCTCAAACTGGTGTTCATCTACCCGTGAGGG
>JADLEN010000060.1 GCA_020846105.1 Chitinophagaceae bacterium
ACGGGATATTTTACATAGTGGCACCTATTTGTTTCATTTTTGCAGGTGTTGCATTGCAATCGGTAATAGATTTGTTTCGTGGTTTTAGATTCATTCCTGGATTAGTAGCTGTTGGATTTGCTGTTTTTTTTAGTTTAGACAGTGAACAGATCAATACTTATTCTAAAGAGGTTAATTATCGCCAAAGCAAAATTTATAACACAAATATTTACAAGCAAATAGACCAACTCGTACCATCAAATATCAACGTTGTTATTAATCTTAATGCCATGGAGCATGTTGATGCGATGTTTTATAGCAAAAGAATAGAAGCGTATCATAGTGAGATTTCGGAAGCTGAGTTTGAAAAATTTGCTCAGAAGTCAATACCTATTGCTGCATTTGCATCGCGCGAGGGTCACGTATTGCCAGATTATATAGTTCGGTACCCGCTTTTGTATATCATTAAAGCCAACTTGAAATAAACACGCAATAATTTTTGAGAACAGTGCAGCTCAATAGAAGTTTAACAGCCTATAAAAGGCTGTATGCCTATCTTTGTATTCTTATGTTTTGCAGATTAAGATACACAAAATATACCCTAGTGATATTGCTTGCAATTGTAGCATCTTGTGCCGAAAAAAAAGCACCATTGATGAGCATTGCACAGCAGCATGCAAAAATAGATTCTATAGTAAAAGCTGAGCGAAAAGAATTGCTGATAATAGAACAAGAGCGCCTGCGAGACAGAATGAGTATTGAGCTAAAAGCACGTGTAGATTCTATAGTCAAAAACCATGAACCTGTAGCGCCACCACCACCAGTATTGGCACCTGTTTTTGATACAATACCCTTGGCAGACACTACAAACACCCCACCACCTAGCATATGAAATTAATAAGAAAATTTTTAGTTTTATTGACACTATTATTGTTTGCTAATAATGTCACAAATGCACAACGCGTACTCTACTCGGAATATGCCCCGTACGATGTAGACAAAAGCAGCATGTCCATTGTAGGCAAAGTGGGCGGTACATTGTACACTTTTCGCAGTTTGGATAACGAATACTTTTTGGATGCCTATGACGATGCAATGAACAAAACAGCAACTGTGGTTTTGGATTTTTTTCCAGCCAAAATATACAATGTTCGTTTTGTAGCTTACCCCAATAAAATATTGGTGCTTTATCAGCGACAAGAAGGTACGCGCATCACGCAATACATAGCCATGCTCAACGAAGTAGGTATATTGCAAGGCAGGCCATTAAAAGTGGAGGAAAAACGAACAAGTTTTTTTGGCACTAGTAACAGGGAAGTTTTTTCTTCGGCAATATCGGAAAACAAAGAGCATTTGGTGGTATATAGCGCCAAGGATAAAGGCAAAACCATTCAGTTTAATGGCTATTGGATAGATTTGGTAAACCTAAAGGTGGTGAAAAAGCTGAAATTGAAACACAAAGCAAAAGATATTATAAACCATTCCGAAGCCTTGGTAGACAATGAGGGACATTTTTATTTACCAGTATATACTTCCATCGGCAACCGCAATTTTTCTGACGAATATACACTGCTACATCTAAGTTTTGCAGCCACTACGTTTAATAAAATTCACCTTGGTTTGGGTACCAATTTTTTAGAATATCCCTTTCAGAAAATAGACAATATCAACAACAAAATTCATTTTGCTTCTTTTTATTCTACCAAGCGCAATGGCAATAATGAAGGTGTCGCAGCTGCTACATTTGATATCAATACCAAATCATTCGACGCTATACATTACCTGCCCTTTGACGATGAAATGCGTGGCGAAACCAAGGGCAAACGTAGAGAAAGAGCCTTGAATGAGTTTAGAATAAACCAATTGATTGTGAAGAGCGATGGCGGTTTTGTGGTGGCTGCAGAAGAAATTTTTACGACAACGCAAAGCACCTTTATGCCAGGGATAGGTTTTTATTCGTTTTACTATTCACCAATGATGAATCAAGTGATTAGGGAGTATCATTACAATGATATTATGCTGCTTTCTTACGATGCACAATCAAAGCAAGAGTGGCACACCTTTTTGCGCAAAGAGCAGTATTCGCAAGAAGATGGTGGCATGTTTTCTTCTTACAGTTTGCTCAATACAGGCGGAGGATTGGGCTTCATGTTTAATGATTTTAATAATCGTAGGTCGCGCATACAACTCACATCGGTATCGGCTACAGGCCAGCAAAATGTAGGTTACATGGATGCCGGCCGGGGCGACGACCCAGATTGGTTGCCACGCCTAGGCAAGCAGATAGACGCTAGAGAGATAGTGGTGCCTTGCTTGCGCAAAAAGCAAATTTGCTTTGCGAAAATTGTACTTTAGCGCAAATTTTTCTATTGGTACATTTAATCAGAAATAACAGGCCTTTTACGGCAGTGGTATTGGGCATTCTGTTGGTAATACTACAGATGCAAAGTTTGCTGCACGCTTCAGTGCCTGTGGCTAGCGAGCATCAGCTATTTTATGCAGCCATTATTAAGGGCTTGTCTTTTTTGTTTGGGCACTCGGCTTTTGCCTTTAGCGTTTTGAGCATTTTAATACTTTATGCCCAAGCATTTTTGCTTTTCAGGATTTCGGCACAGTTTCATCTCTTTATTCATAGTAGCTACTTGGTAGCTTTTAGTTTTATAATCCTCAGTTCATTACATCCATCTTTTGGCAATTTCAGTCCCTTTTTGATTATCAATTTATTGCTCTTGTTTTCATTTTCAGAAATGCTCAAACTTAAACAAGTACAAAATATCAATGCACCTCTTTTCAATATTGGCTTTTTGGTAATGGTTGCTGCATTGTTGCATTTTGCAATACTTTTTGTTATTCCCTTTTTGTTTTTTTCGCTGTTATTATTTCGGCAGTTTAATGCAAAAGAGTGGTTGATAGTATTGATGGGCTTGTTGATGCCTATTTATTTTGCAGTAGTTTATTTGTTTTTCAACGACAGTTTTCAGAAAATTGCAGACTGGGCATATATTGCAATTGGTCTGCCCAAGACACTTCATCCAGTTTATATTATTGGGCTTATGGTAGGCTTATCTGTTTGGTTGTTATTGGCAATTTTCACCATGCAGCGGCAGATTTTCAAAGCTCAAATTTTTATTCGTAGATGTTGGATTGCGATCATATTTTGGTTGTTATCAACATTAATAGCTGTTATTTTTACAAATGACAACGAAAAAGGATTGTGGTTGATATGCTTGCCAGCATTGAGTTTGGTGCTCACGCAAGCCTTTCAAAACCAACGGAGTAAAAAAATCAATGTAATTAGCTTTTATTTTGCGCTTGCTTTGGCGTTATTTTGCCAAATATTTTTACCTATTTAAAGTTTTTTTTGCAGCTCATGAAATTCGGAGTTATAGTTTTCCCAGGGTCCAACTGCGACCGCGATATGTATAACGCTTTGCGCGATGATTTAGGACAAGATGTAAAAATGCTTTGGCACAAAGACAGAGATTTGAGCATGTTCACAACTGACGATTGCATTGTTTTGCCGGGTGGTTTTTCTTATGGCGATTACCTTCGCTGTGGAGCCCTTGCGCGTTTTAGCCCTATGATGGAGCAGCTAGTAAATTTTGCAAATGCTGGTGGTAAAGTATTGGGCGTATGCAACGGTTTTCAGATACTTTGCGAGTCGGGCTTATTGCCAGGTGCATTATTGCAAAACGATCATCAAAAATTTGTTTGCAAAAATATTTTTATCAAAAACGAATTAGGAGACAATATAATTAGCAATGCAGTGAAAGGGCAAACCTTGCAAATACCTGTAGCGCATGGCGAGGGGCGTTATTATGCTGATGCTGCTACAATGCAAAAGCTTAAAGAAAATGACCAAATAGTATTCCGCTACGCAAACGAAAAAGGCGAAGTGCATATTGATGCCAACCCTAATGGTGCAATGGATAATATTGCTGGTATTTGTAACGAGGGTAAAAATGTTTTTGGAATGATGCCACATCCAGAGCGTGCTTGTAGCAATGAGCTTAACAATATTGATGGCCGCGCTATCTTAAATGCATTTGCGGGTGTTTTTTAAATTGTCGAAGAATCTAGCAAGTATTAAATGTCTGTTTTGAGTCAAAAAATTGTTGCTTATTTTTCGCTGATAAAATTTGGCCATACCGTATTTGCATTGCCCTTTGCGTTCATTGGTTTTTTCTTAGCAATATTCAGAGATCATTATATCTTTCAGCCCAAGCTTTTGTTGTTGATGTTGCTGTGTATGGTTTTTGCACGTAGCGCAGCAATGGCATTCAATCGGTATATCGACCGAGATTTCGATGCATTGAATCCGCGTACCACCAACCGAGAAATTCCGGCTGGCGTTATTAGTTCTAAAGCAGCATTTTGGTTTGTTGTAGTCAATTGTATATTGTTTGTTGCTACTACTTTTTTTATCAATAAGCTTTGTTTTTACTTAGCTCCAGTAGCACTTTTCATTATCCTGTTTTATAGCTACACCAAGCGTTTTACAGCACTATGCCACATCGTATTAGGCGTTGGGCTTAGCTTGGCGCCCATTGGCGCATATCTATCGGTAACAGGCACCTTTACATTATTGCCAGTTTTATTTTCATTGTTAGTGCTTTTATGGGTTTCTGGTTTTGATATTATCTATGCTTTGCAAGACGAGGGTTTTGATAAATCCCAACAACTATATTCAGTTCCATCAGTACTAGGTGTTGTAAAGGCCATTTTTGTAGCAAGAATGCTACATTCTATAGCCGCCATGCTAGTTGTTTTAATAGGGGTATTAGCCCATCTCAATTTGATCTATTGGCTTGGTGCTATTATCTACATTTCGATGTTGTATTTTCAGCACCGATTAGTAAAACCAAGTCACCTCAGCAAGGTTAACATTGCATTTATAAATACAAATAGTATAGCTAGTATTTGCTTTGCATTGTGTACTATTTTTTCATTATTGTTTTAGAATATTAGGTATGAAAATAGCATTAATTGGGTATGGAAAAATGGGTAAAACAATTGAGCGAATAGCAACCGAAAGGGGGCATCAAATTGTGCTCAAAATCACATCCAAAAACTCAGCAGATTTAAATGCTGTAAATCTTGCACGAGTGGATGTTGCCATTGAATTTACTAATCCAGAATCAGCGTTTGAAAATGTACAAAAATGTTTACACAACAACGTGCCAGTAGTTTGTGGATCTACCGGTTGGAATCATCAATTGAAAGCGGCGCAGGATATTTGTGTAGCAAATAATACAGCCCTTATACAGTCTTCAAATTTTAGTATTGGAGTCAATGTTTTTTTTGAGATTAATTCCCAATTAGCAAAAGTGATGAATAACTATCCTGCATACGATGTCCGTATGTTAGAGGTGCATCATACCCAAAAGAAAGATGCACCTAGCGGTACAGCTATTACCTTGGCCGAAAAAATAATTAAACAGCTATCTCGAAAAAATAATTGGTCAATTACCCAACCATTTGACAATAACACACTGTCTATTACTGCAGAACGTATTGATGAGGTTCCTGGAACGCATTCTGTTACTTACTCTTCTACAATAGATGACATTGAACTTAAACATACTGCACACAATAGAGATGGTTTTGCACTAGGGGCAATAGTAGCAGCAGAGTTTTTGAAGAATAAAAAAGGCATTTTTACGATGAAAGAAGTATTGGACTTATAGCATTGTTAAAAAAATATTGAAAATGTTTTGTGAAAAAACAATATTTAGCTATCTTGCCCGACAATAAGTACTATAATTTAACACATTTTAGCAATATAAACCCCAAAACAAGATGAAGAAGATAATATTCTGTTTGGGTGCACTTTTAGCACTATCGAATACTTCAGAAGCACAAGACGTGCATTTTTCGCAGTATTTCACGTCGCCAATGACCCTTAATCCTGGTCTTACTGGTCTTACACAATCTGATTACAGAGTTGCGATGAATTATCGCAATCAATGGAGTTCTGTCAATAACGCTCCATACACTACAGCCACACTCTCTTATGACATGGCATCTATGCGTGGTCAATTTGCAAATGGTGATTATCTTGGATTTGGTGTATTAGCTTTATATGACAAAGCAGGTACAGCAGCGTTACAGAACGTCACCCTTGGTCTTTCAGCAGCTTATCATAAAGCTTTTGGCGTAGATAAACAGCATACATTATCTATTGGGTTGCAAGGCTCACTTGTTCAAAAGTCGTTACAGCAAGATAAACTATTATTTGAAGATGCTTACGATCCTCGTGATCAAACATTTAGAGTTGGTGGATCTAGCGATAATCTGAACAATAAAGATTTGACCTATCCAGATTTTGCCGCTGGTATTATCTATAGTGGTCGCATTAGCGAACATGCTACTATTTTTGGCGGAGCTTCCATGTATCACCTTACAAGTCCAGTAGAAACATTTTTGGGCGGTAAGCATAAATTATACAGAAGACTTGCAGCTTATGGTGGTGCGCAGTTGGATATGAATGACCGCACCGTGTTTTACGGTAGTGCATTGTTTCAAACTCAAGGACCAAATACTTCAATAATGGCAGGTGGTGCAGTTGGTTTTATTCTAAATCCTGGTTATGATAAAGAATTTAACAGAGCCTCTATATTTTACCTAGGTAGCTGGTATCGATACGGAGATGCTGTTATTCCTTATGTTGGTTTTGAGTGGTCAAAAGCTCAGTTGGGCGTAAGCTATGATGCCAACCTATCTGGTTTTTCACCAGCAACAAACGGAAACGGCGCAATGGAAATATCTTTGATTTTCAACGGAGCTATTAACCGCGCAGACCCTGTTCAGCGTTTTGTTACAGGATGTCCTAAATTTTAAATCAATTCATTATTAAATTTCACAAGAGCCTCATAAATTATTATGAGGCTCTTTTTATTAAAATAAGTTCCAAAAATTGGTATAATTTTTTTTATAAGTTGGCTGTTATGTAAATAAAACAAGTATCTTTGCGCAAAATTTAGGGTCATTTTACTACTTATGAATCGTCTGTTTTCCTTATTGGTATTGGTTTTTACGCTTTTTATTAGCTCTGTCACAGCACTTGCCCAAGAGGCGCATTCGGTGGTTGCTGACGCTGCTCACGAGTCTTATGGTGAGCCAGAAGCATTAGATATTAAAAAAGTAATTTTTAGCCACGTAGGCGATGCGCACGATTGGCACTTTTTTACAGTAGGCCATACCCATGTTTCTATTCCCTTGCCAGTAATATTGTATAGCCCTAACAAAGGTCTTTCAGTGTTTTCGGCGTCTCATTTGGGCCACGATGGCCACTTTACAGAGCACGAAGGTTACTTGCTTACCGATGCTGGTAAAATTATCTCAGTAGACGAAACACCGGTTTATGATTTTTCAATCACAAAGAATGTGGCTTCAATGCTTATTTCAGTAGTGTTGTTATTGGTCATAATGCTCAATGTGGCTAGTAAGTATAAGAAAAATGGCTCGCAGGTAGCACCTTCAGGTTTTCAGAATGCGCTTGAGCCTATTATTACATTTGTAAGAGATGAAGTTGCAGGTCCTAATCTTGGACATAAAGCCAATCGTTTTATGCCTATTTTACTTACCTTCTTTTTCTTTATTTGGATTAATAACCTTTTAGGTCTTATACCTGGTGGTGCAAATTTTACAGGCAACATTGCAGTAACTGCTTGTCTTGCGTTGGTAACTTTTATTGTAATGATTATTAGAGCTAATGGACACTTTTGGGGTCACCTTCTTAATCCTCCAGGAGTACCCTTTGGTATTAAGTTGCTTTTGGTCCCTATCGAGATTATCTCCTTATTCATCAAGCCGATAGCCTTGACTATTCGTCTTTTTGCCAACATACTTGCTGGGCAT
>JADLEN010000061.1 GCA_020846105.1 Chitinophagaceae bacterium
CTTATAAGCTCCATACAGTAGTCTGCTTTTTCTATTGCAGTTGCGAGCAAAGTTTTGGCATAGTCAAGTTTTTCACCAGTAAGCAAAGACATAAAATTAATGTTGGAGCTGCTTTTGAAAAAATTGTCCATCAAAATGTAAATCATGTCTTTATCATCTTCCCAACCGCTTATTTCATCTTGTAAATATTCTTGAAATGCTTCGTTGTTGATAATTAACTCTGTCCAAATATATCTGATAATAGCCTTTTCGCTTTTGGGGTCTCTACCATCTTCGGCTATGTAGCTTTTGTATTGCTCGCTAGTACATAGTTTTTGGTACAGTTTTTTTACCCAAGCTTCGTCAATACTATGTTCTAAATTATCCGATTTTAGCTTCAGTTGGAAGGTATCGTCGCCAATTGTTTTCCAAATAAAATCATTACCTGCAATTTTGATATTTACATTTTTATCTTCATTGCTAGGCACATATTTCGATGAGCGAAACCGAGCATCTACCTCGGCGTATTGGGCTACAGCAGCTACATAAGCTATGGTGGTTGTAAATAATTGTAGCGAATAAGCAAGCTTTTCATTTAAGATTTTCAGCCCAGTTTCCGTTGCCAAATGGGTATTGTCGGGCTCGGTAGCTTGCAATGTGTATAATGTTTGCATCACCTTTACCCTAATGTTTCTACGACTGATCATAATACCTTAAAAAGAACCTTTGATTTTGAGTGTGCAAATGTACGTCAAAAATCTCTTTTACTGTTTGAAGCTTATCAGTAATTGGTTGCTCTTCAAGGTTTTTTAACAGCTAATGCTTATGCAAATAATACATTTATTGGTAAGCAATTTTGTTTTTTCAAATTCATTTAAAGCTTTGTTTGCAAAATCTATTTAATTTTTGCAATTTTGACTTCATAATATAGTGTATGAAATTTAATTTTTGGAATAAGGAAAAAACCTTGAAGAAGAATGAATTAATTAAAGACGAAGTTTTTTTTGCTACAATGCGGCAAGAAGAGTTTTCGAGGATAGACAGAAATGGGCATTGCTATTTAGATTTTACAGGTGGCAACCTTTTTCCGGAAAGCCTGCTGAAAAGGCATTGCGGTTATCTACTAAATGAGGTTTACGGCAACCCACATTCAGAAAATCCGACCTCTTTTTTATCAACAAAATACGTATCGGCAGCACGTCAAAACGTGTTAGACTTTTTTAATGCCGATGATTATTATTGCGTTTTTACAGCCAATGCGTCGGCCTCTTTACAGATAATAGGGGAGTGCTACCCTTTTAGTGCCGATAGCCGATTTTTGCTCACTGCCGACAATCATAATTCGGTAAATGGCATTAGAGAATATTGCAAACTTCGTGGAGGGAAATCGACTTACTCGCTGCTCAATTATGAAGATTTGGAAATTAATATCCCTAGTTTAGAAAACGACTTGAATGAAGTGCCAAATGTTTCAAACAAATTATTTGCTTTCCCTGCACAAAGCAACGTATCTGGCGTAAAGCATAATCTTGATTGGATAGCTTATGCACAAGAGCGTGGCTGGGACGTACTGTTGGATGCCGCTGCCTATGTGCCTACATCGCGCTTAGATTTACAACAAGTAAAACCCGATTTTGTTTCTGTTTCATTTTACAAAATTTTTGGCTACCCTACAGGCTTGGGATGTTTATTAATAAAGAAGGATAAATTCTCAAAATTGCACAAACCTTGGTTTGCTGGCGGTACCGTTAGTTTTGTTTCAGTAAAGCACGAAAGTTACTTTTTGTTAAATAACCATGAGCGTTTCGAAAACGGCACTGTAGATTATTTAGGAATTCCGGCAATTACATTTGGACTTGAATTTATTAAAGGTATAGGTATTGATAGAATAAGCAAAAGGGTAAAAGCGCTTAGCGACTATTTTAGGGTAGAAATAGAAAAACTACAACATACCAATGGTTTACCATTGTTGAAAATTTTTGGACCCAGCAATCAAAATGCAAAGGGCGGTACTTTTATACTGAACTTTAGAGATAAGGAAGATAATGTATTGCCATTTTTTGAAATTGAGGCTGCCGCCAATGCCGAAAAAATTTCTATTCGTACCGGCTGTTTTTGCAACCCTGGTATAGATGAGGTAAATAACTGTTTGACCACTGAAGATTTGGCAAAATATTTTGCAATCGGCGAAACGGGCTCTTACAAAGACAAGATAAATTTTCTCGGTAAGATGCGTGGTGCCATTAGAGTGTCTTTTGGTATTGCCACTATCCAGGCTGATATTGACCGTTTTGTTGCTTTTGCCAAACAATATATTGACAAATAATGTTTTGTATTTCTGTAATTTGGTAGGCACAAAAAAAGAGCGCAATTATATAATTGCGCTCTTTTTTTGTGCTTTTTACAAACCTTGTTTAATAGATAGAAGAACCGCTAACAGTTGCGTTAATACCGCTTCCTGCGCTGTTGTTATCATCTACGGATGGAGAACAATCCATTAAACCGTTGATAGCGTATTTCCAACTCATTTTGCCAGTTGCGGTGTCAATAGAATATAAAAATTTATCGTAGCTGCCAATGTAAACATTGTCTTTATAGCATACCGGCGAAGCTGCAACTAACCCTTTGGTAGTAAACCGCCATTTGATGCTGCCATCAAGTACATTCACTGCATAAAAACCTTCATCATAGCTTCCAATATACACTGTCTGTCCATAAAGGTAAGGCGAAGAACGCAAACGATCAATTGCTGTAGCAGTCCAACGTGGAGTACCGCCAATATTTTCTAAGCAATAAAGTTTGCTATCATCGCTACCAAAAATGACATTACCACCAAAAACTAATGGGGAAGATTTGACGGGTGCA
>JADLEN010000062.1 GCA_020846105.1 Chitinophagaceae bacterium
AATTTTAATTCAGAAAACAGCCTGTAGGTCCATTAATTATTTTAATGAAAAATTGTGTTATTCAGATTTGCGTGTTAGCAACAAAGGCAACTTTTGGCTCATTGTGTATTTATACTGCCTGCTTATTAATTAACTTGCAGCCTTAATCTTACACAAACACAATTATATTATGAGTAGCATTTTGTATCAAGTAATCAATGGCGTGGCGCATATCACGCTCAATCGTCCTGAAAAATACAACAGCTTCAATCGGGAAATGGCACTGCTGTTGCAAGCAAAAATCGAAGAAGCTGCGGCAGACAATGAAGTGAGGTGTCTGTTGCTTACTGCCACGGGCAAGGCTTTTTGTGCAGGGCAAGACCTTGGCGAAACGCCCGATCCGTCAAATCTTGATTTTGAAGCTATCCTTACAGAAAGATACAACCCTATTATTTTGCGCTTGCGCCAAATCAACAAACCAGTTGTGTGCGCCATCAATGGTGTAGCTGCTGGTGCTGGCGCCAATTTGGCTATTGCTGGCGATATAGTGGTGGCCAAGCAAAGCGCCTCTTTTGTACAAGCGTTTATAAATATTGGGCTTATCCCAGATTGTGGCGGCACCTACTTATTGCCAAGGCTGATAGGTGCCCAAAGGGCATTAGCATTGTGTATTACAGGCGATAAAGTAAAGGCCGATGAAGCATTGGCAATGGGCATGATATACAAGGTATATACCGATGAAACCTTTGAGGCAGAAAGCATTGCACTTGCAGAAAAATTAGCAGCACTGCCTACCGAAGGCATAGCGCTCACCAAGCAATTAATGAACAAATCTTTTGAGCACAGCCTTGAACAGCAGTTGGCAATGGAAATGCAGCTGCAAGTAGCTGCAGGCAAAACCTTAGATTTTAAAGAAGGCGTAAATGCTTTTTTAGAAAAAAGAAAGCCAGCGTTTAAAGGCAAATAAGTAGAACAGAGATAAAATGAATTCCGGGTCTGAATGCTATAAAAGGTGTTGAGGCTCGGAGTTTTATTTTGGCCATTATACACGGCAATAAAACAATGTAAGAGACCTATATAATATCATATTTTTTGCTTCGTAAATCTCGTACATTTGCACAATTATTTTTCCAAAGCGATATCTTTAAAATCTCCTATAAAAAATGAGTTTGTTTCAACAACAGAATAATGAATTTGCAGCGCGCCATATTGGGCCTCGTGCTGCCGACACGCAAAAGATGCTTGAAACCATCGGTGTTTCTAGTCTTGAAGAGTTGATAGACAAAACAGTGCCGGCGGCTATCCGTATGAAAGGGCCCTTGGCCATACCGAGTGCCATGAGCGAGGCGGATTACCTGCGCCACATCAAGGACATTTCTATGCGCAATGAGGTGTTTCGCAATTATATTGGGCAAGGCTATTATGACACACATACCCCAAGCGTGATTCTGCGCAATATTTTCGAAAACCCAGGATGGTATACACAATATACACCCTACCAAGCAGAGATTTCTCAAGGCCGTTTGGAGAGCTTGCTCAACTATCAAACTATGGTTTGCGAGCTCACAGCAATGCCCATTGCAAATGCATCTTTGCTAGACGAAGGCACTGCAGCAGGTGAGGCAATGTCTATGTTTTTTCACACCATCAATAAGACAGACATTGTACAACGTCCTAAATTCTTTGTTGATCAATATGTATTTGCACAGACCAAAGATGTACTACTGACCCGTGCACAGCCATTGGGTATAGAGCTGGTAATTGCTGATTTTAAAACAGCAACAATCGACAACACTTATTTTGGTGCATTGTTGCAATACCCAAATGACAAAGGTGCAGTAGAAAATTACGAAACCTTTATTGCGCAAGCGCATGCGGTAGGTGCGTATGTAGCAATGGCTACTGATTTGCTAGCACTTACAATGCTCAAAGCACCGGGCGAAATGGGCGCTGATGTGGCCCTTGGTAATTCGCAGCGTTTTGGTGTGCCACTAGGATATGGTGGCCCGCATGCTGCATTTTTTGCAGTCAATGAGGAGTTCAAGCGTGCTATACCAGGGCGTATCATTGGCGTAAGTATAGATGCACAAGGCAACCGTGCATTGCGTATGGCGCTTCAAACACGCGAGCAACATATCAAACGCGAAAAAGCTACTTCTAACATTTGTACCGCACAAGCATTACTAGCCAATATGGCTGCTATGTACGCCGTATATCATGGTGCAGAGGGCCTTAAAAATATTGCTTCACGCACAGCACTAATGGCTAGTGCTTTAGCAAATGAATTATCTGATTTGGGCATTGAGCTTTACAGCAATAATTTCTTTGATACCATTACAGTTAAAGTTGCCGATGCACAAGCCATACGCAGCAAAGCTGAAGCAGTAAAAATCAATTTCCATTATTCACAAGACAACCAAGTTACTATTTCGCTAGACGAAACTACGCGCCTGTCAGACCTTGCTGATATCATCAATATTTTTGCGAATACCGACAAGGCAATAGCTTTCGATTATGCACAAGAGGCCAACAACAATATACCAAGTGCATTGTTGCGTACTTCAGATTTCTTAACGCAAGAGGTGTTTAATACACACCACTCCGAGTCGCAAATGATGCGCTATATCAAGTTTTTGGAAAACAAAGATTTGTCGCTCAATACAAGTATGATTTCTTTGGGCTCTTGCACCATGAAACTAAATGCCGCTACCGAAATGATGCCGTTAAGTTGGGCACATTGGAGCAAGCTACATCCTTTTGCACCAGCACAACAAGCCGGTGGGTATAAATATGTGGTAGACCAATTGAGCAAATACCTAAGTGTAATAACACATTTTGATGCATGTAGCCTACAGCCCAATAGTGGCGCTCAGGGCGAGTATGCGGGCTTGCTTACCATCCGTGCATACCACGAAAGCCGTGGCGATAGCCACCGCGATGTAATTATTATACCCATCTCTGCCCATGGTACCAACCCCGCCTCTGCGGTAATGGCTGGCTACAAAGTAGTAGTGGTAAAGGCTTTGGAAAATGGTTATGTGGATTTAGAAGACCTTAAATTAAAAGTAGAATTGCATAGTGCAAACCTAGCTGGCATTATGATTACTTATCCTTCTACCTACGGTGTGTTCGAAGAAACGATAATAGACATTACCAACCTTATTCACCAGCATGGTGGACAAGTATATATGGATGGTGCCAACATGAATGCCCAAGTGGGATTGACTGCTCCGGGGCTTATTGGTGCCGATGTTTGTCATCTCAACCTTCATAAAACTTTTGCTATACCGCACGGTGGTGGTGGCCCAGGGGTAGGCCCCATATGTGTGAAGGCGCATTTAGAGCCTTTCTTGCCAGGGCATGTGGTATTAGAAAATGGAACCAACAGCACCCCTGCTGTATCTGCGGCTCCTTATGGCTCGGCTAGCATCTTGCTTATTAGCTATGCTTATTGTTGTATGCTAGGCGCCAATGGCTTATTGGATGCCACCCGCTATGCCATCCTTAATGCCAATTACATGAAAGTACGTTTGCAAAACGATTACAGCATACTGTATAGTGGGGTTAATGGTACTTGTGCACACGAGTTTATAGTAGATCTTCGTCCATTGAAAAAAACTAGCGAAATAGAAGCAGAAGATGTAGCAAAACGTCTTATGGATTATGGGTTTCATGCACCAACAATGAGCTTTCCGGTTGCAGGCACCATCATGATAGAACCCACCGAAAGTGAAGACAAAGCAGAGCTAGATCGCTTCTGTGATGCACTTATTGCTATCAGAAAAGAAATTGCTGCTATTGAAAACGGAACTAGCGACACTAAAAACAATCCGCTAAAAAATGCACCACATACACAAGCATTGGCCATTAGTAGCAATTGGGACAAGCCTTATACCCGCGAGCAAGCTGTATACCCGCTACCATATGTGTTAGCCAATAAATTTTGGCCAACTATTGCTCGTGTAAATAATACACACGGCGACCGTAACCTTATTTGTACCTGCGAGCCTACAAGCTCCTACGCTTAGGTAAATATTAAAATTGCTATTCTAGTAAGAAATGTGAATGAAAAGCTACCTTGTAGTACTTCATTCACATTTTTTTTCGTTAAAAAGTTTAGATAAAAAACAGAACTGAAAAGATGAATACATTGCGGGTACGAACTTGGTATTTTTTACTTACGGTGACTCAATCGTGCATTAGCCTATTTACCTTTTTTGCTCATTTTAGCAAGCCAACTGAAACCGTTTTTTGTACCTGGGGAGATGGTATTCGAAATTATTTTTCACAAAGAAATTATATAGCACCACATAATAGTGCATTCTTTAGCTACAAGTGGTTTGCATATCCCTTTGGCGATACCGTTCACTATACAGATAATACACCGCTTTTTTCCATAATAATGCGGTGGTTTTGCCAAAATGTTGTAGACGTTTCCGGTTATAGTCAGGCCATTTTCAACCTTATTATTATCAGCAATTTTCTGCTGTGCTCCCTTGTGTTGTTTTGGATATTCCGAAAGCTTCAATTGCCCTTAATATTGGGTTTTGTTTCGGCCATTGTTTTGCCTTGGGTGAGCCCTCAAATACACAGAATCTGGTGTGGGCATTACAATCTGTCTTTGTCTGTCCTCATAGTTTTGGGTATCGTATTATTTATGCTATGGGCAAAGCAAAAAAA
>JADLEN010000063.1 GCA_020846105.1 Chitinophagaceae bacterium
ATGAAGGCTACTATTTTTTCGACCTCGGGTGTGTCTACAAATGCGCATTGTAGGCGTAGTAGCTCGCTACCGTGGCTTATAAGCATGTCGCCACGGCCTACAAGCTGCTCGGCACCACCACTGTCTAGGATGGTGCGCGAGTCTACCTTGGCCGAAACTTTGAATGCGATACGCGCAGGGAATTTGGCCTTGATGGTACCAGTAATAACATTGACGGATGGGCGCTGTGTGGCTACAATAAGATGGATGCCCACCGCACGGGCAAGCTGTGCGAGGCGGGCAATAGGCATTTCTACTTCTTTGCCAGCGGTCATTATAAGGTCGGCAAACTCATCTACAACGAGTACAATAAAGGGCAAGTATTTGTGGCCTTTTTCGGGGTTGAGCCTGCGGCTAATAAACTTTTCGTTGTATTCTTTGATGTTGCGGGTGCCGGCCTCTTTGAGTAGCTCGTAGCGGTTGTCCATCTCTATGCACAAGGCATTGAGGGTGTTGATTACTTTTTTGGTGTCGGGGATAATAGCTTCTTCTTCGTTGGGTAGCTTGGCCAGGAAATGTTTTTCGATAAGCTTGTAAATAGAGAGCTCTACTTTTTTAGGATCGACGAGGACAAACTTTAATTGCGAAGGATGTTTTTTGTAGAGTAAAGATACAAGCACTGCATTGATACCTACGGACTTGCCCTGGCCAGTGGCACCTGCCATAAGTAAGTGGGGCATAGTAGCTAGGTCTACGATGTAGTTTTCGTTGTCTATTTTTTTGCCCAAAGCAATGGGCAGGCTCATGGTATTTTTGATAAATTTTTCGCTGCTGAGCAATGCCCGCATAGACACGATTTGTTTGTTGGCATTGGGCACCTCGATACCGATGGTGCCTTTGCCCGGGATGGGTGCAATAATACGGATGCCAAGCGCAGCAAGGTTGAGTGCAATATCGTCTTCGAGGTTGCGAATTTTGGAGATGCGCACACCCTCGGCAGGTACTATTTCGTAGAGGGTAACGGTAGGGCCTACGGTAGCACTTATGCGTTGTATTTCGATACCGAAACTACGCAGGGTACTGATGATTTGATTTTTATTTTTCTCAAGCTCTTCTTTGTCGATAGCGATGGTTTCTTGTGCCCGATCTTCGAGCAAGTCGAGTGTTGGGAATTTGTAGCTGGGCAGGTCGAGTTCTGGCGCATAAGGCTCGCCACTCTCTATGCTGATATGCCCGCCAGACGGCACTTGTAGCTGCTCTTGTGCGTCAGGTGTTTTTACTTCGAAAGAGAAATCGGGTTCGGTATTTGGGTTGGTTTTTGTGGTTGTTTTTTCGGGGATAGAGAAGTTGAAATTACCGTCTTCTTCTGTGGTATCCTCTTCGTTTTCAGCCTCATCGATAGCGGTAGAAATAGTAGAAGCTTGTTGTTGTTTTTCTACAACTGTAAAAGGCGTTTCGGTTGTGGCGGCATTAGCAAATAGATCGTTGATGCTACCTGATATTTTGTTGTTTTTTGTGGTTGTTTTTTCTTCAACTAGAGCTTCTATTTCTTCATTGTTATTGTCGGTAAGGGGTTCGGCATTATCTCCAGTAGTAGTGTCTTTTGGTGTTGTTATGGCATTGGATAGTTGGCTACCCATGCTAGCAGCTTTGTAGCGAGCTTTGGCCAACATAGGTCTTATGTCTAATGAAAAGACAATAAATAACACCAAAGCAAGAATAGAGAAGAGTATCAAACCTGTGCCTAGCTTGCCTATAAGGCCATTGAGAAAGCTAACAGATTCATTGCCCCAAGCACCACCCCAAGAGAATGTTGCATTTGGGAAAAGGAAAGTGGCAAGGGGTGCAATTACTAATAGTGCTAGGCATACCCATCGTAAGTATTGAGCGAGTTTTCTGAGTTTTTTGCCATAGACAAGAAATAGGCCGAAAAGCCCTATCCATAGGCCAATGGCAAGAGATAAAACACCAATATAGTTGTACACTAATTGATGGCTAACGAATGCGCCAAGACGGCCTCCCCAGTTGTGAATAATAGAGCTTTTGTCTTTGAGAAAAGTAAAAACATCAGTATTGCTCAATAAATAGTCTTGATCCTTTTGCCAAGTAAAGAAATAGCTAACAATAGAGAAAGATATAAATGCACCAATGATGAGGAGTATTGTGCCGAATATCAATCTTAAAGTGCGCGCGGTATCGCTGCTATTATTGTTATTGTTGCTGGGTGTTACTTTGTTTTTAGGGATGCTTTTTGCTGCAGCTTTTGCCATATTTGAAGAAAGAATAGTAGAGGAAACGCAAATGTAAAACTATTGTTGCGTAAACTATATAGTAGCTTCAAAACATAGTTTACAGAACGTTTTTAATTATTTCTTTACATTTTTTTTAAGAAAACAATTGCATCCCAATGAAAAAAAACTACTTTTGAGTTTCGTAAGCTAATATCCCAACCATTTTAACAGATTAGGAGTCTATATAATTGGGATGTTTATTTCGGAGAGAAAATATGCCAGCCTAAAATGGGTTTTCAAGGCTTGAGTTATCAATGAATAAATGCTTTTTGAGAAAAAATATTGGCTTTTTCATTGCAACTTTCAAAAAAAGCTGTATTTTGAACCGCAGTTGAGGCGTGAGAATCGTGAAAATGAGTACAATAAAAGTTAAAATAATAGTGCCAAGAGTATTGATTTTACTACACTTCAATACAATTCACTGTTAATTAAAAATAAAAATTAAACGCTTTTAAAGTTATAATTTAAGGAAGATACCATGACAAAGAAAAACATCATTAAACGAGTAAGTATCAGCGCACTATTAGCTATCACTACATCGTGTGCATTTGCCCAAGATGTGCATTTTACTCAGTTTAACTCTACACCATTGTTGTTAAATCCAGCCTTTACAGGTGCATTTGATGGTCCAATTAGAGTATCAGCTATCTACCGAAATCAATGGAGAAGCGTTTTGGGTTCTGCGGCTTACCGCACCATTGCAGTTTCTGCAGATGCGCCAATCGTAAGAGAAATAAGTGGTGATGATTATCTAGCTGGCGGTATTCAGGTTTATAATGATGTAGCCGGAGATGGCAACCTAAGCAATTTCTCAGGTTTGTTATCTGTTGCGTATCATAAATTTTTAGGTCTTGATGGAAACAAGATTTTGTCAGTTGGCTTACAGGGTGGTTACACTTCAAAATCTATTGACATTAGTAAATTGTATTTTGGAAATCAATATCAAGACGGTTCTTTCCAAGGCCCATCTAATACTCAATTGAATTCAAGCCCAGTTCGTTATGCTACAGTAAATGCTGGTATAGGTTATGCTCAAAAAGTAAGTGAGAAGTTTAGTTTCAATTTGGGTGTAGCTGGCAATAACCTTAATCAACCGCAAGAATCGATAAACAAAATAAAGAATAGCGATGTAGGATTGGGTATGCGTTTATCAGCTCAAGCAGGTGCTATTATTTATACAGGAGAGCGTTTAAGTCTTCGACCAGCAGTTTTATATCAAACACAATCAGCGACCACTGAAATTATCGCCGGAAATGAGTTTAACTACATTGTAGGATCTGACCCAGAGGTAAGAGGTTTAGCATCTAGTATTTTTGTAGGTGGCTGGTATAGGAATAATGACGCATTTATGGTGTCTGCAGGGGTAGAATTTAAAGGAATTAGAGTTGGAGTTGCATATGATTATAATACATCATCATTAAATACAGTTTCCAATGGTAAGGGTGGTTTTGAAATTGGTGTTCGTTATATTGGACTTAGCCCTATAACGGCAGCACGCAATTTGGTTTATCCTTGCTCAAGATTCTAAAATACAAACAAAAACAAAAAGGGCATAAATTTCCTTTTAAGACTTTTATACATTTACTAGATTAATAACGAACAAACGATATGAGAAAAAACTGGCGTCTCTTTGTACTGGCAACAATAATGTCTACATCACAAAGTGATGTTCAAGCTCAGGACATGGCAAAAGAAAAGTATAGAAATAAGGCAAATGATCCTGTCAAGGAATTGCCTTACGCTAAAAAACTCAAATGGGCAGATGGCTTGTTCAGAGATGGAAGCTATTTCAATGCTATTGAGTACTACAAACAATTAAAGCAAGAACAGCCTAGATTGCCTTACTTGACTTATCAGCTTGCAGAATGTAGTTGGCTAACAAGAGATTATGTACAAGGTGCAGTTTATTTTAATGAAGCCTATGCAACAGCAAAAGCTTTGTACCCTGAGGCAAAATACAAAGAAGCAGTAATGCTCAAAAAACAAGGTAAATATGATGAAGCTATTGTGGCTTTTAATCAATTTATTACGGACAATCCTAAAACTTTAAAAAAGGCAAAGAAGCGTGCAAAGGTGGAAATTGAAGGTTGTGTTATGGCCAAAAATTCACTGAATAACCCTCAGCCATTTACGGTGAAAAATGCCGGACCAAACGTAAACTCTGCATACACAGAGTACTCACCTTATCCATTAGGTGATACAACTTTGCTTTTTTCTACTATGCGTCAGAATGATGTAGTACAAGTGGATAAAAGAAATCAGGGTGCGTATATGTCTA
>JADLEN010000064.1 GCA_020846105.1 Chitinophagaceae bacterium
CCACAAAAGTTCAACGACGACCAAGATGCTTTCCTAGAGCATATTACATGGGAGGGCGCCAAAGAGCGATACAAAGAAATAACTGCTGAGGTAGATGAACGCATTCGCTTCGAGCTGTTCACCATTCGTACAATGGGCTTTGCAGGCTATTTCCTTATCGTGTCCGATTTTATAAAAGCTGGGCGAGACATGGGCGTGTTTATTGGCCCCGGGCGTGGTTCGGCAGCAGGTAGTGCTGTGGCCTATTGCATCGGTATCACCAATATCGACCCTATTAAATACAACCTACTTTTCGAACGTTTCCTTAATCCTGATAGAAAGTCGATGCCGGATATAGATACGGATTTCGATGACTCTGGAAGGCAAAAAGTAATAGACTATGTAGTAGATAAATATGGCAAAAACCAAGTAGCCCACATTGTAACCTATGGTACTATGGCTGCCAAAAGCAGTATCAAAGATGTAGCACGTGTCATGGACTTGCCCTTGGCCGAAGCCAATGCCCTAGCCAAGTTAGTACCCGACAAGCCTGGCACATCGCTAAAGCGTGTGCTGCACGCTCCCTTAGAGCAATCTACAACTACCGAAAAAAGCCTTAAAGAAAAAGAAGGACTACAAGAAGAAGACCTGATAAATGTGCGCCAACTGCGCGAGATATATGCCGACGATAGTTTAGAAACATCGGCTATCCTGCACGAAGCCGAAAAGCTTGAAGGCTCTGTGCGCAATACGGGTATTCATGCTGCGGGTATCATTATTGCCCCTAGCGACCTCAGCGATTTGCTACCCGTAAGCACCTCCAAAGATGTAAACCTACTGATAACCCAGTACGAAGGCACCGTTATCGAGAATGCAGGGGTTATAAAGATGGACTTCTTGGGGTTAAAGACTTTGTCTATACTCAAAGATGCGCTAGAGCTTATCAAATTCAATTACGACATCAGCATAGATATTGACAACATACCCCTTGATGATGAAAAAACCTATGAGCTATACCAGCGTGGCGATACCAATGCCACCTTCCAGTTTGAGAGTGCTGGTATGCAAAAACATTTGCGCGACCTAAAGCCCGATAAGTTTGCCGACCTTATTGCAATGAATGCCCTATATCGTCCAGGGCCCATACAGTACATCCCCAACTTTATCAAGCGCAAGCATGGCCAAGAAGAGATAAGCTACGACCTGCCAGAGATGGAAGAATATCTTGCCGATACCTACGGTATTACGGTGTACCAAGAGCAGGTGATGCTGCTGTCGCAAAAACTAGCCAACTTCTCTAAGGGGGATGCCGATGTACTGCGCAAAGCCATGGGAAAGAAAGACCGCAAGACGCTAGACAAGATGAAGGGTCAGTTTCTAGAAGGTGCAGTTGCTCTTGGGCACCCCAACGATAAGCTAGAAAAAATCTGGACCGATTGGGAGGCCTTTGCTCAATACGCCTTCAACAAATCGCACTCTACCTGCTACGCCATGGTGGCTTACCAAACGGCTTATCTCAAAGCGCATTACCCCTCAGAGTTTATGGCTGCGGTGCTCAACAATGCCAACAGCATAGACAAGGTCACCTTTTTTATGGAGGAGTGTAGAAGTATGGGCTTAGAAGTACTAGGCCCCGATGTCAATGAGTCGCTGAAGGGCTTTGCGGTAAACAAGCAAGGCGTAGTACGTTTTGGCTTGGGCGCTATCAAAGGGGTAGGCGAGGCCGCAGTCGAAGATATTCTCAAAGAACGTAAAGCCAACGGCATATTTGCTTCCATCTTCGATCTTGTAAAGCGGGTAAACCAGCGCACTGTAAACAAGAAGTCTATAGAAAACCTGATAGTGGCCGGCGCTTTTGATAGTTTCAAAGACATGCACCGCGCCCAATATTTCTTTACCGCAGCAGGCGAGCAGGTCAATAACCTAGAGCGCATCATCCGTTTTGGCAACCAATACCAAGCCGATGCCCAAATGAATACCAATAGCCTCTTTGGTGCTATGCAAATGCCCGATGTAAAACCACCCGAAATACCCAATTGCGCGCCTTGGCTATTGCCCGAGCTGCTCGAAAGGGAGAAGGAGGTTGTGGGCATTTACATAAGTGCACATCCGCTCGATGGCTACAAATTCGAGATGAACAATTATGGCTTTGCCCCCATCGCCGATCTTGAAAATAGAAAAGGCCGCACGGTGCGCATAGCAGGTTTTGTGTCGGACGCCAAAGAGCTATACACCAAAAAGGGCGACCTATACAGCCGTTGTGTGCTCAACGATTATAGCGGCAAAATGGAACTTACTTTCTGGAAAGAGAATTTTGTAAAATATGGCGACTATCTCAAAGACAATCAAAAGTTGATGATAACAGGCGTATATGCCGAAAACAGGTTTCGCAAAGACTTTTGGGAGTTTCAGGTGCAAAGCATAGTGCTGCTAGAGCAAGTGCGCAAGCTGCTCACCAAAAAAATATCTATACGCTTCCCGCTACACAACCTTAGCCCTGAGATGGTAAACTTCTTGGCCCAAAACCTGCAAGACAACCCCGGCTCTACAGAATTTAGCATCCAAGTGGCCGACCTTACCACTATGCAAAGTGTAGCCTTCCGCAGTGGTGGCGCCAAGATACAGCTAAACGATGAGCTGGTAAACTACCTTGCCGAGCACGACTTTATAGCCTACAATGTAGAGGTAAATTAATGCCCTGCCTGCAACAACAGTTGCTACGCCTGGTCAGCAGCGCGGGTTGTACACATCTTACTGACAATTGATAAAGCCGATGCCAATATTAACGAATTGGTAAGTGTTGCAACGTGCAAAAAGACTAATTTTACACTCTTAAATATTCATCTTAACCTTTAATAAAAACAATAAATTATGGCAGCTGCATACACTGATGCAAATTTTGAAGCAGAAGTTTTGAACTCAGACCGCTTGACAGTGGTAGATTTTTGGGCCCCTTGGTGCGGTCCTTGTTTGGCGCTAGGCCCCACTATCGATGCGCTAAGCACCGAGTACGATGGCCGCGTAAACGTAGGTAAAGTAAACGTAGACGAAAACCCAAACCTTTCTATAGAATATGGTGTTACCAACATCCCTTGCGTACTTTTTATCAAAGGTGGCCAAGTGGTAGACAAGCAAGTAGGTGCTGCAGCCAAAAGCGCTTATACCAAAAAAATAGAAGCGCATATCTAATACCCAATGTAGGCTAGTAGCCCTATTTATAGCTACCACCACACACATACCA
>JADLEN010000065.1 GCA_020846105.1 Chitinophagaceae bacterium
AATTTGGAAACGTTGGGGTCGTAATCGTAGCCTTTTTCGGCCAATAACCTATCCTCGCCATCTACGAAAAAGTAGAAGGGTTGGGCATTGGTGTTGAATCGGGTGGCTTGGTAATCGGCGTTTTTGTTGCCTACGGTTACTACTTTGGAGCCCAATATTTTTGATTCGTATTGCTCCGATTCGGGAAGGTTTTCATTGTTGTAATCGCAGTATAAAGACACTACTACAAAATCTTCTTTCAAGCGTTTCATCACCTCAGGGTCGCTCCAGACTTGGCCTTCCATTTTGCGGCAATTGATACAGTTGATACCAGTAAAGTCGAGCATCAAAGGTTTTTTGAGGATTTTGGCTGCGGCACGCGCTTCGTCGAGGTCGTAATAGGTTACCAGTCCGAATTTGGTAGCAATTTCTGGCTCGTAGATTTTTAGTTTGTCGGCATATTTCATAGGCGGTTTTGCACCGTTGTCTATTGTAGCAGCTTGGTGGCCAGCTCCGCCGCTAGAGGTAAAGTCTTGCGTGCCCATTGGTGGTACAAAAGAGCTAATGGCTTTGAGCGGTGCGCCCCACATACCGGGTATCATATACATTGCGAAGCTGAATGCGGTAGTGGCCAAAAGTAACCTAGGAATAGAAATATAGGAAATGCCAAACATATTTTTAGGCAAGTCATCGTCGTGGCTAAAACGGATTTTACCCAAAAGATAAAGACCTAAAAGAATAGCCAATACCACCCAAATGGCAATGAAAATTTCTCTGTCTAGCAAGCGCCACCCTTGGGCAAGGTCGGCATTGGATAAGAATTTGAGTGCCAAAGCAAGTTCAAGGAAACCAAGAGTTACTTTTACTCCATTTTGCCAGCCACCTGGTTTTTCTAGGTTTTTGAGGTAAGAAGGGAACAATGCAAAAATGGTGAAGGGCAATGCAATGCCAAGCCCAAAACTAGCGAAGCCAACTAAAGGACCCCAAACACCACCTTTACTAGCCAAAACGGCAATGCCACCAATAAATGCCGAGGTGCAAGAAAAAGATACAATAACCAAAGTAAGTGCCATAAAGAAGATACCAGTAAAGCTGTTGGTATTGGCTTTAGAATCTACTTTGTTGGTCCAAGATGCAGGTAATGTAAGCTCGAAGGCTCCTAAGAACGAGAAAGCAAACAATATGAAAATGGCAAAGAAAAATAAATTAGGAATCCAGTGTGTAGATAGTGTGTTGAGTGCATTGGCCCCAAATGCTGCTACAATAAGCATGCCTAATGCTGCAAATATAAAAATGATAGAGAAAGAATAAAATGACGCATTGATGATGCCTTGTTTGCGGTCTTTACTTTTTTTGGTAAAAAAGGATACAGTAATAGGTATCATTGAATAGATACAAGGCGTAACCACAGCTGCAAGACCTGCACCAAGGCCAGAAAGCAAAATGACCCACATAGATTTTTGTACCTCTTGCTTGTCTTCTTCCTTAGGCGTTTCTGTCGTAGTGTTTGCTGGGGTAGTTGCCGCTACTTCAAGCGCTTGCGTATTAGTGTCTTTTATAATAGCATCGGTGGCTACAGCAGTAGTGGTATCTTCTTGTATAGTTGCCGCATCCGCAATCTCGAAAGAGAAGCTCTTTTTTGTAGGTGGCAGGCACATACTTTCATTACACACCTGATATTCATGTGTACCCGTGATTTTTTGGTTGGTACTTGTTTCTATTTTTTGTATGTAATCTACCTTGTCGTGAAACTCACTTACAATACCATCAACGCCATCGCGCTCGCCAGTTACTTTTTTGCCTACCTCACTTATTTTGCCAACAAGTTTGAAGTTGCTATTTTTTTTAAACTCAAACAATGGTGGTAATTCTAGGCCATCGCCACCAGGGTTTAGCGACCAAATATGCCAAGACTCTTTAAGTTTTAAATGGAATATCAAATTGTATTTTCCATCCCCAGTTTTTTTTACTTCATAGGTCCATGTTGTTGGGTCTTTTACTATTTGAGCCTTTGCAAAATTGCTGCTCAATAGCAGTGTCAATATTAACAGTCCTAATTTTGATAAATATTTCATTCGGTATTTTTTGTTGTGCAATTTAATTATTTGAGTGTAAAAGAAAATTCAACTTCTTTTGGCGGTAAGCATATTTTATCATTACAAACTTGGTATTCGTGCTGTCCTTTTATTACAGTACCCGGGGTTCCTTTTACATTCTGGAAATAAACAACATTGTCGCTGTAAAAATTTACAATGCCATCAACGCCTTCCATTTCTTCAGAAATTTTAGTGCCTACTTCGTTCATATCGTCTATCAATTCTACTTTTTCATTTGCCTCAAAAGTAAAAGACGGAACTATTTGCAAACCATCGCCACCTGCGTCCATTGCCCAAATATGCCAACCTTTGTCTAACTGTAATTTGAAACTAACAACATATTGGTTTTCAGACATTTTTTTGACATTGTAGGTCCAATGAGTGGGGTCGGGGAGTGCTTGTGCGTTTGTATTTGTAGAAAATAAAATTGCGCAGCAAGCAACTAATAAGTGCTTCAAAATTTTGTGCATCATTTATCGATTGTTTAAGGGGCTAAATGTACTGCAAAATCCTATCTTTGTGCGAAATAGAAGGACTGCAAATATGGCAGAATTGTTAAAAAAAGAAATCGACGAAGCATTACAAGGAACGGCAATTGCCCCAAAAATGGGCGAAGAAACTCTTTTATACAAGAAATTTTATATAGAAAGTTATGGCTGCGCAATGAATTTTAGCGACAGCGAAATAGTAGCATCTATACTAAAAGAAGAGGGTTTTGGCGCAACAACCATAATGGAAGAGGCAGATTTGTTTCTCATTAATACCTGCTCTATCCGCGACAAAGCCGAACAAACTGTGCGCAATCGCTTACATATTTTCCGAAGGGAGAAAAAGAAAAAATCTGGTGCGCTCATAGGCGTGCTAGGCTGTATGGCAGAGCGTTTGAAAGCAAAATTATTAGACGAGGAAAAACTCGTGGATATGGTCGTGGGGCCCGATGCTTATCGCAGTTTGCCGATGCTGATACAAGAAGCGGAGAGTGGACAAAAAGGCATAAACGTATTGCTGAGCCGAGAAGAAACCTACGCTGATATTTCGCCTGTACGATTAGACAATAATGGCGTGAGCGCCTTTGTAAGTATAATGCGTGGCTGCAACAATATGTGTACTTTTTGCGTGGTGCCTTTTACACGTGGGCGAGAGCGCAGTAGAGATGCCGGAAGTATTTTGCAAGAGTGCAAAGCCTTGTTTGGCGAGGGTTACAAAGAAATTACTTTGTTGGGGCAAAACGTAGATTCATACCATTTTACACCGCCAAACGAGATAGACCAAAGCAATTCGGTAACCTTTGCTTTGTTATTAGAAAGGGTAGCACAAATCGACCCGAAACTTCGTGTGCGATTTAGTACTTCGCACCCCAAAGACATAACAGACGATGTGTTATTTACAATGGCAAAATACCCAAACATTTGCAAGTACCTTCACTTGCCCGTGCAAAGTGGAAATACAGCGGTGTTGCAAAGAATGAACCGAACTTATACCCGCGAGTGGTACCTCAATAAAGTAAAGCGCATCAAAGAAATAATGCCCGAAGCCGATGTGAGTACCGATTTGATTATTGGTTTTTGTGGTGAGACGGAAGAGGAACATCAAGACACTTTGAGCTTGATGGATATTTGTAAATTTTCGCTTGCGTATATGTACACTTATAGCGAACGCCCGGGCACACTTGCCGAGCGCAGATACACCGACGATGTGCCAGAAGCCACTAAGCAAAGGCGTCTTGAAGAAGTTATAGCGATGTATCGCGGTCATTCGCTCACACAATACCAAGCCTCTGTGGGGCAAACATTTGAAGTGCTAATAGAAAATACAAGCAAACGTAGCGAGGAGCATTGGAGTGGGCGCAATAGCCAAAATAAAATGGTGGTTTTCCCGAAGGGAAATTATGATTTGCAACAAGGAAACTATGTGATGGTAAAAGTTACGAATGCAACATCGGGAACGCTGTTGGGTGAGATTGTATCAATATAAAACTAAATGAGCGATAAAAATCTCTATATAATTGCAGGTTGTAATGGTGCTGGTAAAACGACAGCGTCATTTACAATTTTGCCTGAGATTTTAAATTGTAAAGAGTTTGTAAATGCAGATGAAATAGCCAAAGGTTTATCACCTTTTCAGCCTGAAAAAGTTTCTTTTGAAGCGGGTAGAATAATGCTTAATCGTATTAATGAATTGCTAAGAGATAACGTGAGCTTTGGTTTTGAGACAACATTGTCCACTAAAAGTTATAAAAATAAAATAGTCGAAGGAAAGAAAAACGGTTACAAAACCACTCTTTTATTTTTTTGGTTGCAAAATGTTGAATTAGCTAAAGAAAGAGTAAAAACAAGGGTAATTGAAGGAGGTCATAACATTGAAGTTGATGTAATTGAACGGAGGTACATAAAAGGAATTGTAAAT
>JADLEN010000066.1 GCA_020846105.1 Chitinophagaceae bacterium
GAAATTTGAGTGCTTGACCAGATATGGTATCAAACTTTTTGTTGCTCTCGTAATGCTTACCATTGTTGATGTTGCGGATGTCTACCACTTGCTGAAAAGAATTGAATGCGGCATCATAATCAGGCTTTAGACCTTTACTAGCATCGCCACCATAAGCCAAAACACCAGAATTGTATGCCTTGTAAGCTATACGAATAAGCTTACTGTCTATTACATCTTTGTCGAAATTGGGCTTTACCTCTAACACCTTCATGTAAGACTTAGAGCTTACATCAATAGCTGTTGGGTCGCTTTCGGCAAGCTTTTCATAAACTTCGCCACGGGTAAACCAAGCATCTCCATCGGTCATTGTTTTTTCGTTTGCTACAGCTTCGTCAATGACAGATATAGCTTTTTTCATGTCGCCATTTCGCATATATTCTTTGGCAGAATAGATTTTTGCCTTTTGAGCATCGGCAGTACTTACAAAGCCAATTGCGGCAATTGCAATAATTAGTTTTTTCATATCCATTGTTTAGTAAAATAATATTTAAGGAGTATCAATACGCACAATTTGCGTTTTCAGAATAACGGTCAAAAATAGCTTTCAATTTTTATTGTTTTATACTTTTTGATGTGAAACTTCGGTTAAACTATGGCCGCGAGACTAACGGTATATTTCAAAGATTTATTAAAATGGACTTTCGAAATCATTAAAATTTATAAAACTAGTATCTCGCTCAGACATAATTGGCAATGCACATTCCCAATCGAACCCGAAAGAATTGTATGCAATGCCCGTATCGCTTGCCGGATGATAGCCAGAAGATACTAGATAATAAGTGAGTGCACCTTCGGTCAAAGCTTTAAAGCCATGAGCAAAACCCTCGGGGATATAATAAGCCTTATTATTTTCGGAAGATAAGATTTGAGCAAATGCCTGACCATATTTAGGCGAGTCTTTACGCAAATCTAATGCCACATCCAATATTTTGCCTACGGGACAAAAAACAATTTTGGCATGTTGGTGTGGGGGCAATTGAAAATGCATGCCCCTGATCACGTCTTTCCCAGAAAAGGAATAATAACTTTCTTTAAGTTGGAAATTTATCCCAAAACCCTGAAAAAGTTGATCGTTAAAAGATTTTACAAACTGACCTCTTGTATCGGCAAAATGGGGTAATTGTATTAATTGAAGTGTATCCACTGTAAACCTTTTATTTATTGGGTGGTATAATAAGCTCGAAAATACAATTAAACCAAAGAATACAAAACCAAAAAAAAAGCTTCTCTGTTTTTAAGAGAATATTTTATACTTTTAAGGATTAATAAAACATTAACTAATAGCAATAACGATATATGAGAGGTGTAAACAAGGTAGTATTGATAGGCAATGTAGGAAAAGACCCCGAAATACAAAATTTGGAAGGCAATTTGGTAGTTGCAAAATTCCCTTTGGCCACCACCGAAAACCATAAAGATAAAAATGGCAATAGCGTGTCGCAAACAGAATGGCATACCATAGTGTTGTGGCGTGGGCTTGCAGAATTAGCACAAAAATATTTGCATAAAGGCAGTATGATTTATATTGAGGGGCGCATTAAATACCGCCATTGGGAAGACAAAGACAAGGTAAAACGGAGTAGTACCGAAATAGTTGCCGACAATTTTGTAATGCTAGACAGAAGGAAAGAAAGTGAAATAAAAATTGACTTAACAGACATCAGCACTATTGAAAGTCTGCCGAAGGTTGATGACAATCTTGATTTTTAAAAATAATATTTTAATAACAATGCACCGCAATCTTTTACGGTGCATTGTTTTTTTAAAAACAAAACCATGGACAACCATTAAATGCACAGCTTATCCACAATAATAAAATAGGGAGTAAAATAAAAAACCTCGCATGCTAAAAAGATTACCTTTGGCCCTCTTACCAAAAGAAATATTTTAATGACTTCTAAAGGATTTTTAGTTTCGGTGGGTGGCGCAGAAGACAAAGGCACCGACCTCGAGAAAGGAATTATTGACCGTAACAGATTAGTTTTTTTCGAACTCGGCATACTCAAAAATATCATTTCCTTAATACCATCAGACCAGCAACCAATAGTAGAGGTTATTACAACTGCGTCTATGATTCCAGACGAAGTTGCAGATAATTACAAAGCTGCGTTCGGAAAACTTAATTGTAAAAACGTAGGTCATATTCGTATTCGCAATAGAGAAGATACCAGTAATCCGGAATACTTGGAGCGAATAAAAAATTGTAACTGTGTAATGTTTACAGGTGGCAATCAGCTAAGGCTTTCCTCTATTTTTGGCGGCACAGAAATGTTACAAATTATCCGAAAAAAGTATGTCGAAGAACCATTTGTAATTGCAGGAACAAGTGCAGGTGCAATGGCAATGAGTACTACCATGATTTATGAAGGAAGTGCCGACAAAGCGCACTTAAAAGGAGAAGTGAAAATAACTACAGGCTTGGGTTTTATGCAAGATGTGGTCATCGATTCCCATTTTCAAAAACGTGGCCGTTTCAACAGATTAGCACAAGCTATTGCAGCACAACCAGGTGCAATAGGTATTGGCCTAGGTGAAGATACTGGTGTGGTAGTGAAAAATGACACTGAACTTACTGTAATTGGATCTGGAAGTGTGGTGATAATTGATGGTAAAAACATTGAACACAACAATATTGCCGATATACGATTTGGCAAACCGCTTTCGATTGAAAATATTATCGTACACATGTTATCTCATGGCGACAAGTTTGACCTTAAATCCCGAAAATATACAGGACTTGCGACAGAAATTGAGGATGATGAGGTAGAGTAGTAATTGCTACTGGAAAACTAAACACAAAATTAACCTTATGGCTATCTATTTATAGATAGCCATTTTTTCGCCACCATCACTTTTCTTATAACCACGATACATACCAGAGCTATTGAAAGGCAATTCAATATTACCTAACTTATCGATAGCAACAAGCCCTCCTTCACCACCTATTTTCACTAGCTTATCCATTACCACCAAATCGCAGGCTGCTTGCAGGCTCAGCCCTTTATATTCTATAAGACACGCAATATCATAGGCAACCACACTTCTCATAAATAGCTCGCCATGCCCGGTACAGCTAATAGCACAGGTATTATCATCGGCCCATGTACCCACGCCTATCAAAGGGCTATCGCCTACCCTACCAAATTGCTTATTGGTCATGCCACCGGTAGAAGTTGCAGCAGCAAGATTTCCAAATTTGTCTTTTGCAACTGCACCTACTGTACCCATTTTTTTCTCACTATGGTCTAGTTGCACCTTGCCTTCAAAAACAGCTTCTTGCCACTGCTCATACCGGTATTGGTTGAAAAAATATGCTGGATTTTCGATAGGCAAATTTTGTGCTATTGCAAAGGCATTAGCACCAGCACCCGAAAGCAAAACATGTTCTGTACGCTCCATTACCGCTCTCGCTACTTGTACTGGGTTGCGCGCATTACCAATACCACAAACTGCACCTGCAGTTTTATCCTTGCCATACATTATTGCAGCATCCATTTCATGTTGCCCAGCGTGGTTAAACACGGCACCTTTACCAGCATTAAACAAGGGACAATCTTCGAGCATGCGCACAGCAGCCTCTACGGCATCCAAGCTAGATGCACCTTGCTGCAATAAGCCAAAACCTGCATCAATAGCTTCTTTTAGCCCAGCCATATAAGCATCGTATTTTTGGGTTGTCATTGTTTCTGGCGCAATAGTACCTGCACCGCCATGTATGGCTATAGCAAAATCATTTGGGTTCATAAATAGAAATTTAGAGTAATCGAATTACAAATTGGGTAATCTTTCAAAAAACACAAAACCATTTTTTTCGTACAAGACTTTGAGGGTTGGCCATGTACGATATTGATCCGCATCTTGTATTTTGGTTACAAAAAAAGTAGGTTTGTCTACTGGTCCTGTCATTAACCAAGTTTGGTTGTAATAATTAGGGTTATCGCTAGCATTCTTTTTGCTGTAAAACAAGTGCGCATAGCTTCTAAAACCCAACACTTGAATATAAACATCTTGCCCAACTTTACTTTCATAAAATTCTATGGCTGCTGCCTGAGTATAAGCTTCAATTTTGGGTGTAAAATGCAACATTGTAATTTGAATCATAGCTATTTGCACCAGCATCAATAAAGTAATCCCCTTTGCAAAGTCTTTTTTCATATAAAAAACAGCCACCCAAATAAGCACTAGATATGCAAGCCCAAATCCAGACTCGGCAATACTCCAAGGCACATTAGCTTGCAAATTGGCCACTGCAAAAGGGTCTTTTATTAATGGAATAATAGAGGTTTTGTAAACGCCAACTATAGGAATGGCTGTAAGCAACAAGCCCCATACCGACCCTACAATGAGCAACAAAACAATAACTGATTTTTTAATCGTCAATTGTCGTGCACTTAGTTTTGCAATTTGTACAGCAGCAAGAAAAGTAAGCGGGTAATAGCAAAGAGAACTGTAATGTACAATCTTGGTTTTGACAATAGAAAACAGAATGAGTACCACCCAAAAAAGTATCCACATCCATCGCGAAAACTCAGCACCGCTTTCACGATTTACACTCCTACGAAATTTGAATTGAAACAAAAAAAGTGATGCCGGAAAACAACCTACCAACAGCACAATAGGGTGATAATACCATGGCTCTTCGTGGTCTGCTATATTTTGCGAAAAAAGCCCTGCTTGATAACTCAAAAATTCGTTGATAAAATGGGTGCCATTTTTTATAATCTCTACCCCAAACCATAAAGAAGTAACGAATAATGCAACGAATGCAATGCCTAACAACTGTAACCAGTGATAACCTTTTGCACCTCTATGCAACAATATATATACGCCAAAACTAAGTACAGAAACCAATATTGCAACTGGCCCTTTGGTAAGCACTGCAAGGCCAATAAAAAGCCCTGCGAGCATCACATGCAAGACTTTATTGGCATTGATACGCAAACAATAAACTTGAAAAAATGAGAGAAAAATGAAGAGATTAAATATGGGGTCTATAATACCCGTTTTGAAATAAAAATGAGGCAACCAAGTAGCGCTATAAAGTAGTACCCACCAAAAAGCCATTTTTTCATTCACTACTTTTTTGCCAATATAAA
>JADLEN010000067.1 GCA_020846105.1 Chitinophagaceae bacterium
AAGCCCTCTACGTCCTTAGTAAAAGGCAGTCTCCTGACTGCCACACAAGTCATAAACAGCATAACAGCACACGCTAAAAGTAGCACCCGCGAAAGCGTGAGGGATGGACGCGGATATCCTTTTGCCCTTTTTTCGGGGCAAAAGATAGCAGCAAACAGCCCGACCCCGCCCTTTGCTAGCAGGTCCTAAAAGAGGGCGGGGGCACGCCCAAAATATCTGTAGTGTAGGAGGAGGGGCGGCTAATGCTGCGCTGGGCTATAGGCAGTGCCTAATAATGGATTCTTAAATGGTTTTAAACGCCCAATTCTTTGCGCAGCTTTTTGGTGAGCTTGGCCACCACGCTGTCGTAGGATAGTTGTAGGTAGTATTGCCAGTCTTTTTTGGATAGTAGTGCTATATCGGCTACCAATATCCATTTTCTTTTGGCAAAATGTGGGGCTTGGCCAAAGCCTTCATCGCGGCTACAGAGGTCTTCGAAGTCGTCTTCGGATACTTTGAAACAGGCGGTGATAGGCAGCTGGCTGGGCGAGGTGAGTAGAAACATTTTTTCGCCTACCGAAAAACAGAGGTGGTCGTCCCACTTGATGTCTTCGGTGGTGGCGGGCAGGGCTAGGGCTAGTAGTTGTAGGCTTTCGATGTCCATTAATAAACAGGTATTAAAGTGGTATGTTGCCGTGCTTGCGTTTGGGGCTTTGCACCACTTTGTTTTCCAACATTGCAAATGCGCGTATAAGCTTGGTGCGTGTGGTGTTGGGCAGTATCACCTCGTCTATAAATCCGCGGGCGGCTGCGCCATAGGGGTTGGCAAATTTCTCCATGTATTCTAGCTCTTTCTCTTTCCATTTGCCGTCTTTGTCGTCGGCGGCAGCTATCTCGTTTTTGAAAATAATTTCGGCTGCACCTTTGGCACCCATTACGGCTATCTCGGCTGTGGGCCAGGCATAGTTGAGGTCGGCACCTATGTGTTTAGAGTTCATGACGTCGTATGCGCCGCCATAGGCTTTGCGGGTGATAACGGTGATTTTGGGCACGGTGGCTTCGCTAAGTGCGTAAAGGAGTTTGGCTCCGTTGGTGATGATGCCATTCCATTCTTGGTCGGTACCGGGCAAGAAGCCTGGCACATCTACAAGCACTAGAAGTGGTATGTTGAAGGCATCGCAAAAGCGTACAAAGCGTGCTGCTTTTTTGCTAGAGTTGATGTCTAAAACGCCCGCCATGCTTGCGGGTTGGTTGGCCACTACGCCTACGCTGCGGCCGGCTATACGGCTGAAGCCTACGATAATATTCTCGGCATAGTGCTTGTGCACTTCGAGGAAAGAGTCGGTATCTACTACCTCTTCTATTACCTCTTTCATATCATAAGGTTGGTTGGGGTTTTGGGGGATAATGCTGTTTAGTTTTTCTCTGAGTTCGTCGGCTTCTTCGTAGGCATATACGGGTGCATCGTCTTCACAATTTTGGGGCATATAGCTCAGCAATTGTTTTAGATGATTGATACATTCTACCTCGTTGGCGCTGGTAAAATGGGTAACGCCCGACTTGGATGCATGGGTGGCAGCACCGCCAAGTTCTTCGCTAGTAACGGTTTCGTGGGTTACTGTTTTTACTACGTTGGGGCCGGTCACAAACATGTAAGAGGTATGTTCTACCATAGAAATAAAATCGGTGATGGCAGGCGAGTAAACGGCACCACCCGCGCAAGGGCCCATAATGGCCGATAGCTGGGGTATCACGCCTGAGGCTTTCACGTTGCGATGGAAGATATCGGCATAGCCACCAAGCGATACTACGCCCTCTTGGATACGTGCGCCACCACTATCGTTGAGGCCTATAAGTGGTGCGCCATTTTGCAATGCGAGGTCCATTATTTTACAAATTTTCTCGGCATGCGTTTCGGACAGGCTACCACCAAACACAGTAAAATCTTGAGAAAAAACATACACCAATCGGCCGTTTACCTTTCCATAGCCTGTCACTACCCCATCGCCAAGGTATATTTCCTTTTCCATCCCAAAATCCTTACTCCGGTGGGCCACAAACATGCCTATCTCTTCGAAAGTGCCTTCGTCCATGAGCAATTGTATGCGCTCGCGAGCGGTAAGTTTTCCTTTTTTGTGTTGGCTTTCTATTCTGTGTGCACCACCACCCAAAAGGGCATCTTGTTGTTTTTGATGTAAAATTTCTATTGCGTTCATGTGAAAAATATTGGGCAATTAAATGCCTTTAAAAAATGTCTGTGAAAAAAAAAATTGATTAAAAGATTATTGGGTAACGTTGCGGAACACGTCTTCCATTGTTTGTGTTTCGGATTGTAAAGAACTGATGTTGATGTCGTTGTTGAGCGCCCATTGCATTACGGCTTTGCGCAGCTCGTCTGGCTTGGTGGTAAATAGTTTCCAGCGCATATTGCCCATGTCTTCTATCTTGCCCACGCCTTGTATTTTCATTATCAATGCTTGTGGCACTATGGTTTCCAAAGTTATAAGTAGGCTACTGTTGTTGCCCGCTTTTTGTAAGTTTTGGATATTGTCGTCGGCTACTATGGTACCATTATTGATAATAATTACGCGGCTACACATGGCCTCTACCTCTTGCATAATATGGGTAGATAGTAGTATGGTTTTTTCTTTGCCAATATCAATAATTAGGTCACGAATGTCTACAATTTGGTTGGGGTCTAGGCCCGATGTTGGCTCGTCTAAAATAAGCACATCGGGGTTGTGTATCATGGCTTGTGCTAGCCCTACCCTTTGCTTGTAGCCTTTGCTCAGGGTTCCTATTTTTTTATGTGCTTCTTTTGTAAGCCCCGTCATTTTTATCATTTCGGCTATTCTTTCGGCACGTTTGCTTTTTGGTATTTCGTGGATACCAGCTGTTAAGGCCAAGTATTCGCGCACATACATGTCGTAATAAAGTGGATTTTGCTCGGGCAGGTAGCCAACGTGTTTGCGCAGTTCCATAGACTGTGTTTGCACATCAAAGCCACAAACCACAGCAGTACCAGAGCTAGGTGGCAGATAGCTTGTTATCATTTTCATTGTTGTAGATTTTCCTGCACCATTGGGGCCAAGGAAACCTACAATCTGCCCTTTGGGTATTTCGAAAGAAATATTGTTTACTGCTTTTTGCTTGCCATATATTTTGCTAAGCGACTGTACACTAATAGACATGGCGCAAACCTACACAAAAACCCAAAATTAGTACGCCAATTTTTTTTGCCTTATTTATACTATTTCTAAGATTATTTGCGTTAAGTGTTTCTCTATTGTTAAAGCATTTTTCAATGAATTCATTTTAATTACCTTTAGCGTTCCAATATTTTTGGTTCGATAATTTACTTAGAGTCCGACACTTAGATTTTATATAACAACCTAAACTTCTGAATGCAATTTAGCGCCACCCAAATAGCCAACCTTCTTGGCGGAAAAACAGAAGGAAATGCGGACGCAAAAGTAACTGGCGTAGCAAAAATAGAAGAAGCCGTTGGTGGCTCTTTATGCTTTATTTCGAATCCGAAATATGAAGAGTATCTGTACCACACAAAAGCATCAGTAGTATTGGTAAACAACAGCTTGAAACTAAGCAAAAATGTAAGCTGCACCCTCATAAGAGTGCCAGATGCCTATGCTAGTTTTGCATCGCTATTGCAAAAATACAATGAACTGATAGCCAACCAAGCCCCAAAAGGTATTGAGCAGCCATCTTTTATTGCAGCTAGTGCCCAAATAGGCAACGACGTGTATATAGGTGCATTTTGCTACATAGCCGATGACGCTGTGATAGAAGATGGAGCAAGTATCTACCCCAACAGCTTTGTAGGCAAGGGCGCAAGAATAGGTAAAAACGCAAAACTATTTGCTGGTGTCAAAATTTATGAATCGTGCAAGGTGGGCCAAAATGTGATAATACATGCAGGTACCGTAGTAGGTTGCGACGGTTTTGGTTTTGCCCCACAGCCCGATGGCTCTTACCAAAAAATACCCCAAATAGGCAATGTAGTAATAGAAGATGATGTAGAGATTGGTGCTAATTGTGCCATAGATAGAGCCACAATGGGCACAACAATTATTCGTAAAGGTGCCAAGCTAGACAACCTGATACAAATAGCACACAATGTAGAGGTAGGCCAGCACACTGTAATAGCCGCACAATCTGGCATTGCAGGCAGTACCAAAATAGGGCGTTATTGTATGGTAGGCGGGCAAGCAGGCATTATAGGGCACATCCAAATAGCCGACCATACCAATATCAATGCGCAAAGTGGTGTAGCCAAATCTGTACTAGAACCACACACGGTGCTCAATGGCACACCTGCATTTGATTATAAAAGCGTACTCAAAAGTCAAGCAATTTTCAGACATTTGCCAGAGATCAATAATAAGGTAAAGGATTTAGAAAAAACCGTTGCCCTGCTCACCCAACAAATAGCGACACTTACAAAAGCTGCCACCAATACTAACGGCTAAGCACTTTTTAATATAACTTTGAAACCTTAAACTTATTTTATTTTGCAAAACAATACCAGCACCAACCAGCATACAATTAAAGAACCCGTAACCCTTTCTGGCGTAGGGCTGCATACAGGCGCTATTGTTAAAATGACCATCAAGCCAGCAAACCCTGGCTTGGGTTACCGTTTTCAGCGTATCGACTTGCCAGAACAACCAATAGTAAAAGCCGATTGCGACCTAGTTGTAGACACCTCTCGCGGCACTACCATAGAGCAGAATGGCGCACGCATAAGCACCATAGAGCACCTACTAGCGGCACTTGTGGGCTGCCAAATAGACAACGCACTTATAGAAATAGATGGCCCAGAAGTACCCATACTAGACGGTAGTAGCAAAGCATTTATCGAAGCTATCCAAAGTGTAGGCAGCCAAGAGCAGGAAGCCAAAAAAATGATTTTCTCCCTAGACAGCAACATACACTTTTAC
>JADLEN010000068.1 GCA_020846105.1 Chitinophagaceae bacterium
GTTGCGTATCTGCACTAGCTTGTCACATGCGGGGTACGATGTATGTTTGGTGGGCTTCAAACGCAAGCTCAGCAAGCCTCTTACGGCCAGGCCTTTCAAACAAATACGCATTCCTATAATTGCAGAAAAAGGAAAATTGCTTTATATAGATTATTGGCTAAAACTTTTTTTCTTTCTACTCTTTAAGAAAGTAGACCTGCTTTGCGCTATCGACCTCGATACAATTTTACCAGTGTATTATATTTCCAAACTGCGCAAAAAAAAACGAGTGTACGACGCACACGAATTATTTACAGAGCTCAAAGAGGTAATTAGCCGTCCGAAGGTGCACAAAATGTGGCTGTGGATAGAACGACACACCGTACCAAATTTCCCTGTAGGTTATACTATTGGCCATTGTTATGCACAAGAGTTTCAGAAACGCTATGGGGTACAATATGGTGTGGTACGCAATGCTACAATTTTGCAAACTTTGCAAGAAATTAAACCTCCCGAAAAATATATTTTGTACCAAGGCTGGGTAAATGTTGGTCGCCGTTTTGAACAATTAATTCCTGCAATGCAATGGGTAAATGCAAAGCTAATAATCTGTGGCGAAGGCAACTTTTACGCCGAAACAAAAGCACTTGTGGCGCAATACAAATTAGAACACAAAGTGATTTTCAAAGGCTACGTGCCGCCCGAAGAGCTTCGTCAATACACACTATCAGCCCATATAGGCATCACTTTATTCGAAGATACAAGCCTAAGCAATCAGCTAAGCATGGCCAACAGATTTTTCGATTATATGCATGCCGCAGTGCCGCAATTGTGCAACAATTATCCTGAGTACCAACGCGTAAATGAGCAATACCAAGTAGCACATCTTATTGATAAGCCTAGCCCCGAAAACATTGCCGCAGCGCTCAATACCATGCTGCAAGATGCGGATTATTACCAACTTATGAAAACAAATTGCTTAGCTGCTCGTAAAGTATATTGTTGGCAAGAAGAAGAAAAAAAATTGTTGCACACCTACAAAAATCTGCTTGGATATAATGAAGTATAGTGTCGTGATTGCAGCATACAATGCCAGTAGCACTATTGCGGCTACAGTAAATGCTTGCTTGGCACAAAGCCTTTTGCCCTGCGAAATTATTGTTGTTGACGATGCATCTACAGACGATACTGTGCAAATTTTGCAGCAATTAAACCAAGACATTATTGTAGTGAAACTAACGAAAAATAGCGGTGTGAGCGCTGCCCGAAATGCAGGATGGGCAGCAGCTTCTGGCCATTATATTGCTTTCTGCGATAGCGATGACATTTGGCATTTCGACAAATTATTTTGGATAGATACGATAGTAAAGCAGCACCTTCAACAGCAAGTATTCCTCAATCAATTTAGCACAGATAGTACAATACTCAAGCGAAAGCTCGAAACTGTAAACACAAAAATCTTGCCCTTCGGCCAGTTGTTGTTGCGCAATAAATGCCAAGGATCTTGTATTGTGGTCAATGCACTTTTACCAATCAGATTCGATGAGCAGATGCGCTACTCTGAGGATTATGACTTCGCACTACAATGTGCGTACCGCCAACCATTATTATTTTTAGATGCACCACTTACCCTATTGTCTCGCCCCCAACAAAGTATTGGCGGCTTGTCTGCCCATCATTGGCAAATGCGCAAGGGGGAGTTGCGTAGTTATTGGAAAGCAGGTCGCTTAAATTTACTATTCCTTCCGCTAATACCATTCTTAATAGCTTGGAGCTTGCTCAAACATTTGGTACAGCGATTTGTCTAGTATTACTGCTTTTTGCGCAGCCGCCAAATAGTCCAGATATCGCTACGGCTTTGCCAATCATTGAGTTGAATATTCATTATCCAATCTGGCAAATACACATATACACGCTCTTCTTGGTATCGTGCATCATGATATGGCAACGCAGCTTGGTAGCTTAGTACCAAAAGACTATCGGCATTTTGTGCTTGCATATATGGTGCAAATGATGCTTCAGCTAATGTGTCATCTATTAAATTTGGGGGCCTATAAAGGTATATTTCATTATGGCCTTCGTCATAAATGCTTCTACCTAGCGTCAGTAATTTAAGCGGACGGTCTTGGGCATAACTATACAAAAATTTGTAGTAAAAATGATTGGGTTTTGCTGGCCAAATACAACGATAGCCCATTAATAGAAAATTGCACCAAACCAAAATTTGCAAGCTCGGTTTTAGCCATTTTTTACTTTGAATTTTTACCCAAATACTATCTAAGCCTGCAAAGGATACCAACAAAAATGGTAGCACCATGGGGTACAAAAACCGAAACTCTTTGTGCGGCACCACCATATGGCCAATGAAAAATGGCACAAAAACAAAAACCATCAATTGCATTGGGCGGCGCACAAGCCCTACAAAAAACAAGAGCATCAGTACAATGCTAATGGGCGGAATACCTTGGCTAGCAAAGAGTACAAAATAATCGTACCATGGCGTGGTGCCATAAGTAGAAGCTATATCGTTGGTAATATTAGCATCGAAATAGCGCAAGGGGCTCAATATCCACTCGCCATAAAACCAATAATCTACCCAAAGGTTCAGCAATACAGCGGCTACTGCGCCGAGGAACAAAAATAAATAGCATTGCCAAATTGGGCGTGCATACAGCAGCAGCCAAAGCAATAAGCCTATAATAGCAAACGCTATCTGGAAACGAAAATAAAAGGAACAAGAAAGCAAAAAGCCCATCAACAACCATTGCAGCTTAGTTGCCGATATTTTTGTTTGGTTAGCAATGCTAGGCACCACTAGCAAGGCAGCCATAAAGGATATACCCGCATAATTTTCAGAGCTGAAACGTACTTGCAAATAAGGCATAAACCAAAGACAAGCAATTGCTGCTATACTCCAATATTGAACTTTACGGTTTTGGTATTGCAAACCAAATTTTAGAGCTGCCATACAAGATACCCACCAGGCCAAGATAGCTGTAAGCAAGCGCAAAACAAACACTTGAAAAAAAGGATTTCCTATACCTATCGATTGCATTGCCTTGAAACTAAAATGCGCAAATGTGGGCTGCAAGGTAGGGCGTAGCTTGCCTAGATACTCCCAAGGAAAAACCCGCTCTGGTACAGTGCCAAATTTATAATTGGCATATTCCAGTATCATAAAATGCTCGTCTATCTGATGGTAGCCAATAGAATACCAGCTCGCTACAATATGGCATACGAGACCAATAATAAAAAATTTCTTAAAAGGGCTGTTCCAAATTTCTTTCATGGATTTTGCAGAGCGTGACTATATTTTCTGTTAGGGCTACAAGATAGCAAACAAAACAAAAACGCTTGCCCAAGAGCAAGCGTTTTTGAATTTTTTTTATGGACTGTCGTCAACAAATTATTTTGTTTCAGCAGCAGATTTTTCCATTTTTTCTGATTTCTCAGATGATTTTTTACCTTTTTTGCAGCAGCCTTTGTCTTTAGCACAAGCTTCTTTCTTTTCTTTAGAGCATTTTTCTTTTTTGTCTTTGCAGCATTTGCCATCAAATGCAAATGAAGAACCTGCTACAAGCAATGCAGCTAGAAATAACGTTACTTTTTTCATATTGTATTATTTTTTTGTTGAATGAATATTCAAATTTAAGGCATTTTTGCCAAAACTGTTACACCACCTGCTACTTTTTGTCCAATTTTCACATCTATTTGTGTTCCTACTGGGAAATAGATGTCCACTCTAGAGCCAAAACGGATAAAACCAAACTCCTCGTTTTGCCCAATAGCTTGTTCTTCTTTTACATAATAACAGATTCTGCGTGCCAATGCACCGGCTATCTGCCTCATAAGCAAGGTGGTTTTTTCGTTGCCCACCACCACGGTTGTTCTTTCGTTTTCGGTAGACGATTTTGGGTGCCATGCTACCAAATACTTGCCGGGGTGATAGCGCATGTATTTTACAATTCCCTTTATTGGGCTGCGGTTTACGTGCACATTCAGCGGGCTCATAAATATCGATACTTGCAAGCGCTTATCTTTAAAATATTCTGTTTCTATGGTCTCTTCTATCACCACTACTTTGCCGTCGGCGGGGGCTATTACTAAGTTTTCGCCTTGGGTAAATGTGCGATTGGGTATCCTGAAAAACCACACTATCCACAACCACAGCAAGAAAAACACGGTTTGTATAGGCCAGTAGGCCCACCATATGTCTAGCAAGTAATGCTGGTTCAGCCATGCCACCACTGCAAAAACTACAGTGGCTATCGTGATGTATTTGTATCCTTCTCTATGGATGGTCATAATGTACTTTTACGGTTTTGAAGTGGCGAAGGTAATTTAAAATAAGTGTATGCTGATAGGCTCCATAAATATTGTACAATAGGCATAGGCAAAGGGTGTAGCCACTAATAACGAGTCGAACCGGTCTAACGCGCCACCATGCCCGGGCATAAAACTTCCCGAATCCTTTACGCCGGCACTGCGCTTTAGCTTACTCTCTAGCAAGTCGCCGAGCGTGCCTGCCACAGATGCGCACAAAGACAATGCCACACAATCTTGTATGCTGTAATACGGACTCTACTTGCCCCATATACCAGCAGCTACCTCTGTCAGCAATGCGCCACCAATAGTACCTTCCCAAGTTTTCTTTGGCGATATTTTCGAAAAAGGCGTTTTGCCTATAAAAGACCCTACTATATAAGCCATCGTATCGTTTATCCAAATAAGCAATATAAGCCCAAGAGGTATTATAAAACTCTTGTGATGCATTACCATCAACATAGACATAGGTACGCAAATGTATACCAACGCAATAATGGCATAGGCACCGCTATTCAGGTCCGTCTTTGAACCCAGCCATGTGCCTAGCAACAAGGTCAGTGGCAAGCATGCCAATACCGGCAGCAGCATAGATTGATTAAGGACCAAGCCAGTCAGGTAATCCCCATCTACAGCCACAACAACAACAAAGGCAATGACCTGCACAAAAAACTGCAAATAAGTACCAAAATCCGTAGTAGGGTTTATCTTTTTCATTAGCCCAAAAAACTCTTTGATAGCCAAATACTGTATCAGCACAAACAATGCCAAAAACAATACCCTTGGGCCCAGCAGCCCCGCTAGCATCACTATTGCAAACACGATAGCCGTGCCCGTACGCGTAAAAAATGTTTGCCAATTCACGATTAATATTTTTTTTAATTAGTTAACACCTTCTCCCCTAAAATCGTCGCTCCAATCTGTAGGCAGTGGCGTAGCATTTTGCTTTATTACCCATCCTACAGCCGCCAATACACCCACACTTATCAGCAGCACATACCATGGCAGCCCTTCGGCCTCGGCCAGCGCTGGCGATATAGCCTTTCTGTTGGCCGCAAACAGCCCCAGCACCGCCAAAGCATTATTGGTAAAATGCGCCAGCATGCTCAGCCACAACGAGCCACTGAGGTAGTATATATAGCCCAGCATCACCCCTGCCAGCATTATAGGCACAAAATGATACACCGAGCCATGTGCAAGCCCAAAAATACCCGCCGAAAACAGCACCGCAAAATGTATATTTTTACTATTGTGATACGCAAACCGCATCACCACACCCCTAAACAGCAGCTCCTCGCCCACCGCCGGCAACACCGCAAACAATAGCAAATACAGCGCCAAATCGCCAAAAGTAGTACCCGCCATTAGCGCCTTCATCATCCGTTGTTGCTCCTCGAAACTAGCCCGCACACCCTTGCCAAAATCCAGCAACTGTATCCACGCCCCTAGCTGCGCCAGCAAAGGCACAGCCGCCATTATTAGGCCTACCGCCAGCAGCAACATCTGCCCACTGCCCGGCCTGCGCAAGCCCAGATACGCTGCCGGCCGCGGGTGGCACAAGTACGCAAACAATAGCGCACTAAGCAAAAAAGTAAACAAACTAGTAACACCCTGCACCCACTGCATAGCGTGCACCACATTAGCATTTTCCAAGCCCTCCAGCCTGCCCATCTCCAAGCCAAAAAACTTGGTAACACCAAAATTGGCCACAATAAACGAGAAAGAAGACAAGGTAAAAATCAGCAACATCAGCAAGATAGTTTGCAAAAACCTAGGGTAGTGCCGCAAGTAGCGCATAAGCGTAGAAGTATTATTTTATTAGCGCCAAAGATAGCGCAGTTTTGCCCACTAGCCACAGCCACCTTTTACAGCTCTTGGGCGGTTAAGCATTCATCACCTTCGTAGGGCTTTGGGTCTCGGGCTGTTGCTTGTACTCCGCCCCAAGGCCGCCGCCGCAAAGGCTTCAGCGGGGTACAGCTGCCATCCCGCGCAGACTCAGCTTTGGGTGCTGCTATTAAGCTTTCCCCACCGCGTGTACCAAAAAAAACAACCACCACCATCCACCATCATCCACAACACCACCACAACCAACATTCCCCTCCTTGGAGGGGCTAGGGGTTTGCCAAAAAAACAAACCACACCCAAGCTCCGTGCCCTTTGTGCAAAACTTAGTGCCCTTTGTGGTGGAGCTATAGAAAAACCACACGTAACACCCCACAACACCACCACATGCAGTCATTCCGTAGGAATCTGTAGCGCTTATAACACAGCTAGCAACAGACCCCTACGGGATGACATTAGCGTACGGTGTTATTTTGTTTGTTGTTTTTTTGCGGCAGTCTGGAGACTGCCTTGTAGCCATGGCGTAGTAGGCGATGCTGCAAAAAAGCCGGCGCCCAGGACTACGAGCTGCAAGCTGTTATAATAGGGCGAACTGGAAAAAACCTAATTTGCGAAGTATTACTCGTCAAACACGAAAACTTACTCGTCAAATGAGAAGAATTACTCGTCAAATGAGAAGAATTACTCGTCAAATCAGAAGAATTACTCGTCAAACACGAAAACTTACTCGTCAAACCCGAAAACTTACTCGTCAAACCCGAAGAATAGCTTATTTCCAGCCTATTTTGCCGGGGTATAGGGCGGTTTTTGCCCTTTATGGTGCTGAGGCATAGGGAGTTGCAGCATATGCTACCAATAAGAAATAGTGCTTGTTGGTGGTGTTTTTTTGCCAACGCGTTGGGAAAAGCTTAATAGCAGCACCCAAAGCCCAACCTGCGCGGGATGGCAGCTGTACCCCGCTGAAGCCTTTGCGGCGGCGGCCTTGGGGCGGAGTACAAGCAACAGCCCGAGACCCAAAGCTTAACGAAGGAGACGAAAGCTTAATCGCCCAA
>JADLEN010000069.1 GCA_020846105.1 Chitinophagaceae bacterium
AAAAGTAAGAGCTACCTAAATTGGCATTAATAGCATTGGCAACACTAGGGTTGCGGTCTTTGTAAAGAAAATTTGCTGACAAACTTAGCCTGTCATAACTATAAATAATAGTGGTTTGGAATAAGCTTCTAGCATGTGCGATGATATAGTAAGAAGGGTTAGGATCGTTGCTGCTAGAGCGCATAAAAGTAGCACCCATATTGATAAACAGCTGTTGATTTTTATCTAGCTTTTTTCGGAAAGTAAAATCAATTTCCAATCCCTGTGTGTTTACTTTATTTATATTTTGGGCCAAGGCAAATACACCCGAAGTGTCCAGGTTTTCTTTACGCGGCATATCTGCATATTGGGTGTTGGCCCAGTCTATTACATCGCTTTGGTTACGTGCAAAAACAGTCGCATTTACCTGCAACCACTTGTAAGGCTGTGTAGTAATACCAGCCTCATAGCTCCAAGATTTTTCTGCACTTAAATTGGGGTTGCCAATACTGCCCCCTTTGAGCATGCTTTTGTTATAATTGTTGTACCGCTCTGTAAAGTCTGCACTGCGCGTGGCTCTTCCGGCATTGGCCCTAAAACTTATGTACTGCAATACATAAGCAATATTGGCTTGTGGCAAAAGTGCTAAGCCATAATTGCCATCATAATCCGCACGCAGGCTGCTGCTAATATTCCAATGATTATGTCTGTAAAGACCTGTGCCAAAAACAGCAGCTTGTCCTGTTTTATGATTGCCTCTGTCGTTAGAGATAATACTACGTTGCGATAATTGAGTACCACCAGAAAGCAGCACTTTGCTACTCACTCTATACTGCTGAATATACTGCGCCATGGCAAAAGCAGACTTGTTGTCGTTGGCCGTAGAAGCCTCATTATACAAATAATGATCGCTAGTGTTTTTATAAACAGCATCTATTTGGTGACTTCCTTTTTTTGTTTTTTTGATGAGTTGCGCTTGTTGCCAAAGGGTATTTACTTTTTCTGTAGCGGTATCGCTTTTGAAAGTTGTGTAAAAATTTTGTGCGGCAAAGTCTCTTTGATCATAGCTACTGCGTAGCGATAATTTCCAATTTCTACAAAGGTTTATAGATACTGAGCCACTAAAAGTTTGATTGTACAAATAGCCCCTATTATTGCCGCGTAACAACTGCCCACTTGTGTTATTGCTCAACACACCAATACTTGCATTGGCACGCTTGCCTGTAAAACTAAGACCTGCATCAGCAGCAACAAAATTGTATTGGCCAATGGTAGCTTTTATATGTCCGTTTTGTGCTGTACTATCATTGTAATTGCCGAATGTTTTACTGACAACATGAATCACACCACCAACAGCCTCGGCCCCGTAGACGGCTGCTGCTGGGCCTCTTAGAATTTCTATATGGTGTATCTCGTAAGGTGCAATAGGTATGTAGCTACTAAAATGCCCTGTAATAGGGTCGTTTACTTTGATGCCATCGAGCAGAATAAGCACTTGTTGATAGGTGCCACCACGCAATACAATATCACTTTGCGCACCCATAGGGCCGCGGCTTTGCACCTCTACGCCAGGTACATATTTCAGCAACTCATCTAGCGAGTTTACAGGTAATTGTTGAAAATCTTTACCTTCTATTACAGTGATATTTCTACCTGTTTCATTTGCATTTTGCGCTACCCTATTGGTGGTAACAGATACGGGATTAAGGCTTACACTAGACTGTGCGCCAGCTAACTTACTTGTCAATAATAATGCGATAAGTAATTGTATCTTCATTCGTATATTTATTTGGTTTGGGGAGCGAAACTAAGGATGTAAGCTTCATTGCGAAAAATATTTTTTTTACTTCCTAATATTTACTGGTTTTCAATAATGCTACATATATAGTATCGCGAAAATTACAGATACACAATTCAAAATAATTTTACATTTTGAAAGAATGGCAGCTATTTTTGCGCAGTTGATGAAAAGCCCAAAAACAATTCTTATTGTGTGCAACAGAGTGCCATTCCCTTTAAAAGATGGCGGCGCTTTGGCAATGTATGCAATGATAAAAGGCTGGCATTCTTTAGGGCTACAAGTACATCTATTGGCTATGAATACCTCTCGGCATCGGGTGTCAGACGGCGAATTGCCAAAGCTGTTTGGGCAATTAGCAAGTTGCACATTGATAGAAATAGATACCGACATCAAATTGCTACCTACTATTAACAACTTTTTTTTTAGTAAAAAACCCCAACATGCACAGCGGTTTTACAACAATGATTTTGAACAAAAGCTAATTACAATATTGCGCGCAACAAAGCCAGATGTGGTACAATTAGAAAGTATTTATCTGGAGGAATACACAACTGCCATTCGCAAGCACAGCAAAGCTTTGCTCCTGCACAGATTGCACAATATTGAAGCAGAATTGTGGCAGAGATTGGCGCAGCAAATCAAATCTTTTGCAAAGAAATTTTACCTAAAAAACCTTGCAACAAGGATAGCAAATTACGAACAGGAGCTCTGGAATACGGCTGACGCACTCATCTCAATTTCGGAGATAGATGAGCAATACATAAAAAGCCATGGCTGCACCAAACCAGTATGCAACATTCCCTACGGAATTGAAATAAACCCTTCACTTGCTGTGGACCATTCATCGTGGTCGGCATATCATATTGGCGCTATGGATTGGCAGCCAAATGAGGATGCAATGCATTGGATGCAAAAAGAAATAGCACCTAAAATCTTAGAAACACATCCTGATTTTATTTTCCAATTTGCTGGGCGCAATATGCCTGAAAAATTCGTGGGATGCCAAGAAAAAGCATTTCAATGTATGGGCGAAGTGGCCGATGCGGAAGCCTTTTCTGAAAAGCATAAAGTATTGTTTGTGCCGCTGAGCGCAGGTTCTGGCATTAGAGTCAAAACCCTTGAAGCAATGGCCAAAGGCAAAGTTGTAATCAGTACCAGTGTAGGCATACAGGGTATTAGTGCAAAAGACAAAACCCATTTTCTACTAGCAAATAATACGCAAGAATTTGCTGATGCTTGGCAATGGTGCCAAGAAAATAAAGAGGCTGCAATTACTATTGGCCACAATGCGCAGCTGTTTGTAAACGAAAATTATAATCAACAATTACTAATGCAGCAATTGCAAAAATTTGTCGAAACATTATAATAACCAAAGCATATAATTGTTCAATTTTGTAGCAGCCAAAACACAACTTCAAAATGAAAATATTTTCTGCCGCACAAATCAAAGCTTGCGATGCTTATACTATTCATGCTACAACTAGTACATCCTTAGATTTGATAGAAAGAGCCGCAGGAGCTTGCGCACAGTTTATTTTTGAAAGATACAAAACGGGCAAGCCTTTTGTGATAATGTGCGGAATGGGCAATAATGGGGCAGACGGCTTGGCACTGGCGCATATACTTTTGCAAAATGGCTATGGTGTTAAGGTTTTTGTGCTATTGCACAAAAACGAGCATAGCCCTGAAAATAAGACACTACTAAACAAACTACTAAAAATAAATGCAAGCCTAGTAGATTATGTGCATCCGGAAACGTTCCTAACAGATTTGCCAGAAGGTGTAATATTGGTGGATGCTATTTTAGGTACAGGATTATCTAGGCCATTAAATGCTTGGCTAGCCGATTTTATCAACCACATCAATTGTTTGCCAAACTATAAATTAGCCATAGACATACCTAGTGGCATGCCTGCCGATACTATTGCAAGCGGGGATGCCTCAATTATTATGGCCAATGAAACCTTGAGCTTTCAACTTATCAAAAGAAGTTTTTTGCACCCAGAAACCGAAATGTATTGTGGCAATATCCACTTTTTAGAAATAGGCCTGCACCCTACTTTTATTGCTGCCACGCATACCCACTATCAAACTATTGAAAGTGAAAAGTTGATAAGTTTTATAAAAGCAAAGCATAAATTTTCATTTAAAAATGAACACGGACACGTATTTGTAGCGGGGGGTAGCAAGGGCATGTCTGGCGCCATAACATTAGCCCCCAAAGCGGCGCTTCGCTCGGGTGTGTGATTGGTTACGAGTATCGTGCCCGAGCAATGTTACACAGCCTTACAAACAAATGCTTTGGAAGCCATGTGCAAAATACATGGTACGGATGAACTCACGCAAATTCCTATTTACGAAACGGCATCTGCTATTGCCGTGGGTGTAGGAATGGGTA
>JADLEN010000070.1 GCA_020846105.1 Chitinophagaceae bacterium
CAAAATATTAAACTGTAATGGCGGGTATTCGTTTTGTTGAAAAAGGATTTCTAAGTTTAATGGGCCAGGAGCAAGGCGTGAAAGTAGGGCATAATTCTTACCATATCGTGGCATCATTACTCCTTCTACCTTGGTGTAGATAGGTGTTTTTTTGTCGCCTTGTATTAAGACATAAGAAAAGCCCTGCGCTTGAATATTGCTGTTTTGCAACAATAAAAAAGTAAGTAAAAATATGGTTGATCGAATTGTTTGTTTATTGAAAATCATTGTTTGTTTTTATTCCATTTCTATTAAAATAGCACCTTTTTCTACCGCTATTTTTTCTTCTACTTTTATAGCTTTCACCGTACCTGCGCCTGCCGATTTCAATACGTTTTCCATTTTCATGGCTTCTAGTATTAATAGTGGGTCGCCTTTCTGTACGGCTTGGCCAGGGCTTACCAGTATTTTAAGTATCATACCTGGCATTGGTGCTTTGAGCGGTGCTGCTTTTTGCATTGCGCTCAGGTTGATACCCATTTTGTCTAGCAAAATGTCAATATCCTCTTTGATACTAAGTACATGGCGCTCACCGTTTACTTTTAGTATTACCTCTTTATTTTCTTTGTCTATTTTTTCTACTTGCGCCACATAGCTTTTATTGTTTAAGAGTATGCTAGCTTGGCCATTGCTTTGCCATTGGATGTCCGCTTCAGCTAGTTTATTGTCTAGCAGCCACTGACTGTCTTTTTGTTCAAGGTCAATGTTTTTTTTGCCGTTTACAGAAATTTGCATTTTGTGTTTTATTAATTTTTAAAAATTTTGCAGTTGCAAAAGTACGCTTTTAGCACTTAGGCTGTAATTATGCTTTAAAGAGCGCAATGTCACCGTCATTATTGATAAGCAGTACTTGGTCGTCTATCATTTGCCTAATTAATTGTGTTGTAACGCCTCCATCGGTACCCAAAAGTTGCAGCAGGTCGGTAAGGCTCATTGCGCTGTGGCTTTTTAAGGCAATTAAAATTTCTTTTTTTATCAAGGATGGCTTTTTATTGTCCTGACTTTGTTGCAAACAATTGGCGCAATGGTTGCATTTTGCAGGGGCTTCTTCATCGAAATAGGCAAGAACAAACTGGTTGCTGCACTGTTGTTTATTGTTCAAAAAAGCAATCATCTTGTCCGTCTTATATTGATGTTGGTCACGTAGTTTTTTGATACGTTTGTGGTCTAATACCAAATTGTTGCTGGCCACTCGGTAATGATGAAAATAAAGTTGTGGCCCTTCTTTAGCTTCTTTAAAATCTATAATGCCCATTTGATTCAATTGCCTTAAACTTATCAAAACATCCTCCTTTTTCATTTTTAAATATTTGGCAATTGGCATAATATGGATAGCGCTAGGGTATTGGTAAATGCCACTGTACATCCGTAATAGACCAGTGCTTACAAGCGAAAGCATAGGGTATTGTTTATTGATGTCGTCTAGCACATTGCGCTCCGCTAAAAACTGTACAGTTGCTGGGCGGAAAATTGATTCGCTAATGGTCCATAACCCTTCACGGGCCAATAGTTTTAACGCATGGGCTGCGGGCAGGGGTATTAGTTTAAAATTTTGTACAAATTTGGCTAAGTCAAAGTCGAAATAATCATTGGGTTCTGTGCCTATGGCTATTTGTAAATAATCGCATACCGCCTGATATACTTCGCGCAAATAAGCGTCTGGTGGGTATTGGATGGCTGTACTTTTTTCAAGCCTTTCTATGTCGGTAATATTGTACAATGTTATTGCTTTAGCAGCGGTGCCATCTCGCCCTGCACGCCCTGTTTCTTGGTAATAGGATTCTATATTTTCGGGGCTATCCACGTGTATTACTATGCGCACATCTGGTTTGTCTATTCCCATGCCAAATGCATTTGTGGCTACCATCAATTGGTATTTATTGTCCATCCAATGTTCTTGCGCTTCGCTTCGCTGCTCTTTGGGCATGCCCGCATGGTAGGCTATTGCGCTAATATTATTTTGCTGCAAAAGCAATGCTATTTCTTCTGTTTTTCTGCGACTGCGGCAGTATATAATACCACACTCATTGATTTTCTTAAAATACTGAACTATGTTTTGGTATTTGTTTTCGGTATTTAAAATTTTGTAGAAAATATTATCACGGCTAAAACTTTTTCTGAAAATAGTAGCTTCAGTTATTTGCAATTGATCTTGGATGTCGGCAAGTACATCTTTGGTGGCACTAGCGGTAAGTGCCAATAATGGTACTTTTTTCCACACCTCTTTTATCTGTATGATATTTAAGTATTCTGGCCGAAAGTCGTGACCCCATTGCGAGATACAATGTGCCTCATCTATAGCTACTAGACTCAAGTTTAAATACGGCAGTGATTCCTTGAACTGCTTGCTGTGTATGCGTTCTGGAGAAATGTAAAGCAGTTTATACAGCCCATTTTCTGCATCTGCAAGCAACTCCGCAACTTCAGTTTTTTTTAGTCCGCTGTGAATGTAGGTAGCGGTAATGCCGCGTTTTTGTAATTGAGCTACTTGGTCTTGCATTAGCGATATAAGTGGCGATATTACCAAGGTGAGGCCATCAAATATTAGTGCCGGCACTTGATAGCATAGTGATTTTCCACCACCCGTAGGTAGCAGAGCAACGGTGTTTTTGCCATCAAGAATACTGTTAATAATGTCTTGTTGTTGTGGGCGGAATTCATCGTAATGCCAGAACTGTTTTAATATGGTACTTGGGCTGTTCACGTTATGAAGTTGTTTCGTAAAATAAATTTTCGGCAACTTGTGATTTGTTTATCAAATGACTATCTATGGCTTTTTGAAAAAGCGTGTTTACCGAATGTAAGCCTATATCGCCCAGATTGGTGGTGTATTCATTTACGTATAATTGAATGTGCTGCCGCATTACTTGTTCATTCATCTCTTGTGCATTGTGTGTTACAAATTCAGGCAAGTTTGGGTAATGCTTCCAAGCATACAACACGCTCTCTTTTATCAAAGCATCTACCTGTGCCAGCACTGATTTTTCAATGCATCTTTTCATCACTATGCCGCCCAAAGGTATTGCTGCTTTATAGCTTTGCTCCCACCAATCGCCAAGGTCAATTACTTTGTGTAAGCCCTTTTGGACATAGGTAAATCTGCTTTCATGAATAATAAGCCCAAGGTCATAGTCATTATTAAGAACAGCATTTTCGATTTCATTAAACACCAGCTCTGTTTTGTTTTGAGCCTTTGGCGCGGCCAATGATAACAATAAATTTGCTGTTGTTTTGGCACCTGGGATAGCGATACTGCATTTGTCTATTGCTTCCAATAGTATTGGTTTTTTGCTTACCAATAATGGTCCCACACCTTTGCCCAAAGCGCTGCCTGCATGTAGTAATGCATAGGGCTTACTTAGCCGTAAGTAGCTTCCATAGCTTAATTTGGTGATGTCTAACGCTTCTCTTTCTGCCATTTGGTTTAGCGTTTCCACATCATGCATTTCATAAGAAAAGGATATGCCTTTGGTGTCAATTTTGCCATTTACCAATGCATCGAAAATAAAAGTATCGTTGGGGCAAGGGCTAAAGCCTAATGTTAGTTTCATTTGCAGCAGTTGTAGTATTTGCGAAGCAATTTATTAAGTGTTGGTTCAGGTTTTCGATTGCCAAGTTTATTTGCCAATCGGCCCGGTTGCGTGGTGTTACATAATTAGATATCGCACGCAATTGTACAAAAGGTACTTTCATTTTAAGGCATGCAAAATGAAAGGCTATACCTTCCATACTTTCTGTTTGGCAGTCGAAACGTGCTTTTCTTGCCTGCACTGTTTTGGCAGTACCAGTTACCGTATTTACAGATAATCCTGTAGCCTTGGCCAATGCAGGGCCTATTTCGTAAGGGTTTTCATTTATCAATTTCCCTTCTCGAAACGGAAATTCGTTAGGGGTTATAAAGCCCAGAGACATAATGTCTATAAAATCTTCATGGTCTTCGGCACCCAAGTCGCCGTACTTTTCGCTGGCAATATTTAATACCGTTCCTAATTTTATATCGTCGTCATAGCTGCCAGCAATACCTGCTTGAATAGCAGCATCGTAGCTGTTTTGCGCCAATGCTATGCCCAAAGAAAATGCAGTATTCATCATGCCTACACCAGATATGTGGATGCAGATTTGGTAAAGGCCATTATGGTATATACCAGCAACATCAGACTTGTAGTTTACACTTAAAAATTTTCTGAAAGTAGCAATTTCCATTTCTGTAGCTGCTACTACTATTATTTTTTTCATTTCTACTGCAAGTAAATACAATTTTGTGAAACCTATACAGATGCCCTAATTTTGCGGTTCAATTATAACAAATGGTTTATCTTACTCGTGTTGAGCATTTTAATGCAGCGCACAAATTGCAAAATCCCAACTGGACAGACGAAAAGAACGTGGAAGTTTTTGGAAAATGCGCCAACCCCAACTGGCACGGCCACAATTACGAACTACATGTAACCGTAAAAGGCATACCCAACCCCGAGACAGGTTTTGTATTTAACGCCAAAGAATTGGGCACTTTAATAAAAGAAATTATTGTAGAACAAGTGGATCATCGCAACCTCAACGTCGATGTGGCTTTTATGAAGGGTAAACTAACAAGTGCCGAAAACTTGATTGTTGGTATTTGGAACGAGTTGAAGCCTCATGTAGAAAAACGTGGTGCTCAATTGCACAAAATGAAGCTCAACGAAACACCTAATATATATGTAGTGTATTATGGATAAATCAAAATTGATAGTATGTGCCATCCATGATATTGGACAAGCGCTTATTTTTGTTCAACTTATTTACAATTAAACTAAACAAATTGGCTTACAAAAAAATAGAACAATACGACCAAGATATTACTGAGGGTTTAATGAATCATTACAGCTCATCAATAAAGCTTTTGGGCGAAGATACAGATAGGGAAGGGCTTTTGAAGACTCCAGAGCGCGTAGCCAAGGCCATGCAATACATTACCCAAGGTTACCAAATGGACGCAAAAGAGATTCTTAATTCCGCAAAATTTAAGGAGTCGTATAGCGAAATGGTTATTGTTAAAGACATAGAGCTCTACTCGCTTTGTGAGCATCACATGTTGCCATTTTTTGGCAAAGCACACGTAGCCTATATACCCAATGGTACCATCACAGGTCTTAGCAAAATAGCGCGAGTGGTAGATTGTTACGCACGTCGCTTGCAAGTACAAGAGCGTATGACCCACCAAATACTTGATGTGATACAAGAAACATTGAACCCCTTGGGCGTGGCAGTAGTAATAGAAGCAAAACACCTTTGTATGATGATGCGCGGTGTGCAAAAACAAAACTCTAGCACCACCACATCTGCCTTCAGTGGGGCTTTTGAGCAAAACGAAACCCGTAGCGAGTTTCTGCGTTTAATTTCTTCTGATTTGCATTAGATTTTTTGAGAAAAGATTTTATCTTTGCCGCCCTTACCGGAAAAAACTATTCCTTTTTAGGCTCAAGTTTTTATTTTTTTGTGAAGAAAAAGTTCGGGACGTAGCGCAGCCCGGTAGCGTACAAGCATGGGGTGCTTGGGGTCGCAAGTTCGAATCTTGTCGTCCCGACTTAAATTGCTCATAATCAATTGGTTATGAGCTTTTTTTATGCCCAAAAGTGCCGCCCTTATTTGTTTTTGCAAATTTAGTTTGTTGTTTAAAGGTGATTAAGACCATTGTTTCAATTGGACCATCTATAGAGATAACTTTGCTTTTTATTACTTGACCCTTTACTGCTTTTGAAAACATTGAGAGTAGCAGTATTTGAATTATTAGTTGTTTTATGTCATTAAATGAAACGAATATAATATGCATTTAGCAAAATCAGGCAGTATGAATATTTTAAAATTCATTTTCTGAAATGCAGTCTTTTAGCTAAGCTACTCTCATAGAAATTAAATAATGTTTCTATCTCGACAATTCATAAAGAAAAGTTTCTAGAGTTATAGTTCGGGAGGAATGTACATTAAAAAGGTGGGCTTCAGACCCACCTTTTGTTATCGCTTAATTATTCGCTGAGTATTCGTCTTGCCTTCAATAATGGTTTTAACAAGATATACACCTTGCGGAAATGATTCGAACAACTTTATTTCTTTTGTCAAAGCACCTTGTAACATCTGATTTTCCATTCTTTGAATAACTTTTCCGGCCATGTTCAGAATCTGAATTTCTACAATGCCATTATAATTTGAGCATTGCATATTCAACGTGAAATTGCCAGAACCTGGGTTTGGATAAACAGTCAGAGTAGTTTGTCCAATCTCTGATTTAGATGCAATGCTACCTGTAGTAGGTATTGGTTCTTTTATCCTGGCCAGAAAACCACCATAAGCACCCGCAAAAGTAGGCTTAAAGCTACCAGACGTTGCTATTCCGCTGTGGCTTTTTGTAGTGCCAGAAATGTACAAGGAGTTATTGATGTAACTGCAACCAGAAATCCTATATACATTGCCTTCTTCTTCTTCGCCCCCCATGTATGATCCCCAAATCTTTTTTCCATTGGGATCGAAACAAGAAATAAAATGATCAGTTTTTCCGCCACCATAAATTTTTTGCCAGGCATGGCCAGATGAAATTCCTGTAGTGCTACCAGTGAGACCATAAAGAAACACATTACCCAATTGATCCCGGGCAATTCTATCGCCCGCATTTTCAAGATTCTCCCCACCCACATAAGTAGACCATTCCCGTGTGCCATCAGTTTTGAATTTAACCAGAAAGGCATCTTCCACTCCGCTAAGTGATGTTTTATCGGCACCTGTACTGGCAATATTAGTAAGGCTTTGTGTTTTCCCGGAAAGATAAATGGCACCTTCCTGTACTCCGGAAATTCCACCGAAAATCTCTATGTTTTCCCCGCCAAAATAGCTGCCCCATAATCGCTTGCCAGAACTGTCAAAAGCAGCCAAATATGCATCGCCATTAATACTTCCAAGCGTGGTCTGATGCGTTCCGGGGGTAGCAATACCTGTATCGCTATTAGTACTTCCACCTAAAAAAATATTTATTCCTCCTATACTAACTCTTGCATCATTTTCTGCACTTTTACCACCATAATATGTACCCCAGACC
>JADLEN010000071.1 GCA_020846105.1 Chitinophagaceae bacterium
AGCGAGGGCTTTGTGTGGCTTAGTATCAACCATAGTGACTATGCGTCGTACCAAAGGTTTTTTACACTGAGTTTTCTGTTTTTTGCCTGGGTCGTGTGGCCCATTCTGATACCGCTTGCTTTTTATCATCTGGAGCCCAACCCTATAAGGAAGATGTGGTGCAAAAGGCTTATTTACGTAGGTCTTTTAGCAGGTGCTTACGCCATTTTCGCAATGATTTTCAAAAATCCAAGACCCGATGTAGCGACCTTTCATATAATTTACAAAATTGATAAAAAGTACTTGCACGAATTGTTTTTTATACCTTATCAGGCGGTATATATTTTGTCCACCGTAGCACCAATGTTTTTGTCTTCCTTGCGAGGTGTCAAGTTATTGGCTTACGCCAATTTTATAGCACTGATATTTTGTTTTTATTTGTTTCAACTTGCCATGCCTAGTACATGGTGCTTTTTCGCTGCTTTTCTCAGCAGTATTATTTATTATATTCTTTGGAAAAAAAACAATACGCCAACTACTGTAAATTACAAATCTGCGTCTTAAATGGGTTTAGTAGCATACATTTTAATTTCATTTTTTATAGGTGCATTAGTAGTCTTCACTGTGTATCATTCCTTGCTTTCAAAACTACGGTATCAATATGCACAAGCCAAAAAGGCCGAAGATGCTTTGCCACAAATAGAGCAAGAAAAATGGCAACTGATTGCTGAGCAAAAAGCCCAATTAGCAACAGTTGTAGCACTAAAAGAAAAGATATTGTTGCTGCAAGAAGACAAGCAAATGTTGGAGCAAAACTTGAAACAATATTTAAAAGAGTTGACGAAGGATAATTTTATCCAACAAGGCAATTTGCTTGCCGAAAGGCAATTCGAAAAATTATCTGATTTGCTCAATCCGTTAAAAGAAAATATCAAAAATTTTGAAACTAAAGTAGCCACAGCGCAATCTGCTGCACAGATTTCTAATGTTCAATTACTAGAACAAATAAAACAACTTACAAGCCTTAATAAAGAAGTGACACAAAAAACCAGTGAACTCACCAATGCATTAACAGGCTCAAATAAACTGCAAGGCGCTTGGGGAGAGCTTATCTTAGAGCGGGTCTTGGAGCGTTCGGGCCTGGTGAAAGGCAAAGAGTACGACACCCAATTTGCAACTACCAACCAAGGTGGTGATAGTATTCGGCCAGATGCTGTGGTGTACCTTCCCGACCAAAAAAATATTATTATAGATAGCAAGGTGAGCCTCACAGCTTACGAACGATATGCAAATACCCAAGACGAAACGATACGCGCAAGTGCATTGAGCGCCCATTTGGTATCGCTCAAAAGCCATATTCAATTGCTTGGGGCAAAAAATTACCATACAGCCCTGGGTCTTAATAGTCCAGACTTTATGCTCATGTTTTTGCCTATCGAGTCTAGTTTTGCACTTAGTTTGCAGCACGATACTACGATGTTTGAATATGCTTGGGAACGAAAAATAGTACTGGTATCGCCAAGTACGTTGTTGGCCACACTGCGCACTATTGCTGCAGTTTGGAAAAATGAATACCAAGCAAGATATGCAATTGAAATAGCCCAAAAAGCGGGTAACTTGTTTGATAAATTTGTGGCATTTACTGAAGATTTAGAGCTAGTGGGCAAATCTATTGCAAAAGCAGATGAGGCGTATGAAAAGGCTTTGAATAAACTGAGCACAGGGAAAGGCAACTTGGTGGGTAGAGCACAGCAACTTAAAAACTTGGGGGTTGATGCACAAAAAAAGCTGTCGGATAAGTTGCTCAATTCCGGCACAGAAGCATAATTTCTAGTATGCTAAAATGTTTTTTTAAAATTTTCAAAAAAAAATTTGGAGATTAAATTTCACTGCCTATCTTTGCACTCCCAAAGCGATTGAAAAACAACAATTTCTGAAGGAAGTTCTTAAAAAAGGGAGCATAGCTCAGCTGGTTCAGAGCATCTGCCTTACAAGCAGAGGGTCCGCGGTTCGAACCCGTGTGCTCCCACACAAATTACAAACCGTACTCAAAAGAGTACGGTTTTTTTTTGCTTATTTTTATATATAATTTTGAAAGAAATGGAACATCTAAAGAGTCTTATTCAGGCTGCCTATGCCAATCGTGAACTTGTAAAAGACACTACTTACGAAAATGCTATTCACCAAACCATTGCTCTGATAGACAAAGGCGAACTACGTGTAGCCGAGCCTACAGCTAATGGCGAATGGCAAGTAAATCAATGGGCGAAAGAGGCTATTCTCATGTATTTTGCAGTGCAGAAAATGCAAACTTGGGAGGCTGGGCCCATGGAGTTTTATGACAAAATGCTCCTCAAAAAAAATTACGAAACATTGGGTGTGCGTGCAGTGCCACATGCAGTAGCACGCTATGGTGCGTTTATTGCACGGGGGGTAGTACTTATGCCTTCTTATGTCAATATTGGCGCTTATGTAGATGAAGGCACAATGGTAGATACTTGGGCTACTGTGGGCTCTTGTGCACAAATCGGAAAGCACGTGCATCTTAGCGGTGGTGTAGGTATTGGTGGGGTTTTAGAGCCATTACAAGCAGCACCAGTTGTTATCGAAGACGGTTGTTTTATTGGCTCTCGCTGTATAGTAGTAGAGGGTGTGCGTGTAGAAAAAGAAGCCGTTTTGGGTGCCAATGTGGTGCTCACCCAATCTACCAAAATAATAGATGTATCGGGTGCCGAACCTATTGAATATAAAGGAAGAGTGCCTGCCCGAAGTGTAGTAATACCCGGTAGCTATGCCAAGCAATTTGCTGCAGGCGAATACCACGTAAATTGTGCCTTAATCATTGGGCAACGAAAAGAATCTACCAACCTGAAGACAAGCTTGAATGATGCGTTGCGTGATTTCAACCTATCGGTTTAAAACTTTTTCTTTTGGTCAACAAGACGCTGAAGGCTGCAATGTAGTTTTTAGCGTCTTTTGCTTTAAGAATATCGCCGATAGCAGTGTGTGCAATAGCTGAAATGAACGGTATATGGCGGAAAGGAAAGTTATAGAATAAGTGGTTTCAATTCAATATAAAATGCAGGTCGAATTGAGTATTCTTAGGGCCAAATTAATTATTTCGGAAGAAAAATACACGGTTTTCTTGTTAGAAAAACCCATAAAGATCCTTTTCTTTTTTGCTTTCGGCAAGTTTTGCTTTTTTGCTTGCATAGTCGCATTCCATGCACACTTTGGCACGCCATAGATTTGCTTTCCGGAATGCTTCTTTGGGCTTGTTTGTGTTGCATTTTTTGCAAACTAAAAAATCAGGTTCAGGTACGCTTTCTTTTGATAATGGGGTAAGTGTAATTTGATGTGATTTTTTCATAAAACGCTTTTTTGTTTCAGATTGTAAATATAGATTATTTTCTTGTTGCTAGACCTGAGTTTTTCACCAAGTTTTCCCCATTTTCAAGTTTTAAACCTATTATTACAGTTCAAAACTTATTCTAAGCTATGGATTTTCAATTGCCTCAGAAGCATTCTGCTACTCAAACCACCATTTTTACACAAATGAGTACTTTGGCACAAGCCCATAATGCCGTAAATTTATCTCAAGGCTTTCCTGACTTTGACTTAGATGCTACTTTAGGTGCTTTTTTAGCTGAGGGTAGCAGCAGCGGCTTTAATCAATACGCACCAATGGCAGGCTTGCCCATGCTCCGAGGGTCTATTGCCACCGATATTTTGCTAAGGTATAAGGTGCTTATAAATGCTGATTCCGAAATAACCATTACCCCAGGTGCTAGTTATGCAATATATACTGCGCTTACTACCATACTTTGCGCAGGTGATGAGGTTATTATTTTAGAACCCGCCTACGATTGTTATTTGCCCAGTATCGAAATGAATGGGGCAATGGCCATAGCAGTGACGCTAAATACAACTGATTTTGCTCCTGATTGGCAAAAGGTAAAAGACGCCATTACAAATAAAACGAAAGCCATAATTGTAAATACACCGCACAACCCCACAGGTAGAATATGGACGATGGAAGATTGGAATCAGTTGGCCGAAATAATAAGAGATACGAGTATTTATGTAGTGTCAGACGAGGTCTACGAGCAGCTTGTGTATGATGGTGCTGCACATTTTAGTGCACTTCAACACCCCGAATTGAGCACACGTAGTTTTGTTGTGTATTCCTTTGGCAAGGCATTTCACAATACGGGCTGGAAGGTAGGCTATTGTATTGCGCCAGTTCATCTTACAAAAGCATTTCGACACATTCATCAGTTTATTGCTTTTAGTGTCAATACGCCTGCACAATATGCTTTGGCAAAACACCTGCAATTGACCGATAAATTACCCGCTTGCCAATTGTTGGAAGCAAAGCGCAATCATTTTATAGCAGCAATGACGCAAACGCCCTTCAAGCTATTGGCTCCATCAAAGGGTAGTTATTTTCAATTGGCTTCTTACGCTCATTTTAGTCATTTGCCCGATAAAGAATTTGCTATAATGCTTACTGAAAAGTTTGGAGTAGCTACAATACCCGTTAGTGCTTTTTATTCCAATGGTTTTGATAATAAACTCTTGCGTTTTTGCTTTGCCAAAAAAGAAGAAACACTTAATGCTGCGGTAGAAAGACTCGCGAAAATCGAATTTTAAAAGTCTCATGACAATAAAACGCTCGAAGATTTTAATCTTACGGGCGTTTTTTTTGTTTATTTATCAGCACTAATTTTCTTAAAATAAAATTGACAATTGGTAATGCTAAATGCCAATTACAATTACTTGTTAATTCTACCATCTATGACCAAAATCGTCGGAGAATATAAGGGACAAGCATTTTTGCCTCGAGCAAAAACATTACCTTTGCAAGGCAAAAATTTATTAATTTCTAACAAAATCAATTAAATAATCAAAACAATGAAAGTAACAGTAGTAGGTGCTGGCGCAGTAGGCGCTACTTGTGCCGACAACATCGTAAGAAGAGACATTGCCGAAGAATTAGTATTGGTAGACATCAAAGAAGGCTTTGCAGAAGGCAAGGCATTAGACCTTACCCAAACAGCTTCACTTTTGGGCTTCAACACACGTATTACAGGCGTTACCGGCGACTATAGCAAAACTGCTGGTTCGGCGGTTTGTGTTATCACATCTTGTCTCCCTCGTAAGCCAGGTATGACTCGTGAAGAACTCATTGGCACTAACGCCAAAATTGTTGAAAACGTTGCAAAAAGTCTTTTAGAGCATTCTCCCAACACTATAATAGTAGTGATATCTAACCCAATGGATACGATGACCTACCTAGCGCTAAAAGCTACTGGATTACCGAAAAACAGAATCATAGGCATGGGTGGAATTTTGGATAGTGCACGTTTCAAAACCTATATCCAAAAAGCACTAAACTGCGCTCAGAGCGACTTGCAAGCTACTGTAATTGGTGGTCACGGAGACACTACAATGATACCCT
>JADLEN010000072.1 GCA_020846105.1 Chitinophagaceae bacterium
AATCATTTTTGCACCCATCATTGGTATCATTTGGATAGCTATGGCCAAAAAGAAAATTGAGCCCAACACAGTAGTGAAATTTGTACTTGGTTTTATATTTTTAGGACTTGCATTTTACACATTTTATGCCACCCGCTTATTTGCCGACTTGCAAGGCATGGCATCGCTCGATGTCTTTACTATAGCCTATTTTGTGGTTACACTGGGTGAGCTATGCCTGTCGCCCATAGGCCTTTCTATTATGACCAAACTATCACCTGCAAGACTGCAAGGACTAATGATGGGCATGTGGTTTTTGGCTAGTGCTTACGGGCAATATGTGGCCGGGCTATTTGGTGCAAGCATTGTATCCGACATTGAAAATGCAAGCAAAATGGACAAGCTTATTTCTTACACAGAAGGGTACAAACAATTTGCATTGTATGCTGTTGTAAGCGGTGTGGTATTAATAGCAATTTCGCCGCTTATTCGCAAACTGATGCAAGACGTAAAATAAATTCAGCGCAATAATGGAATCTAAAAAATACCTACAACTAATAGACGAACTAGCAACTATCGACAATAAGGTAGCGCGAATAAATAAAAAAGTAGCCCTCGCAATAGAATTGCGCAACTACGATATAGAGCGAGCTGTAGCAATGAGTGATGAGATATTGCTTGAATCTCAACAAGAAAAATACATTATTGGGGTAGGCAGAGCGCATAATATAAGAGGATGGTGCTATTGGCAACAAGGCAATTATGAAGCAGGGCTAGAAGTGCTGCAACTAGCCGAAAAAATAGCTATTGAATATAAAGATCGTTCGCTGCTAGCACGTATTTACAATAATTTTGGGCATATCTATCGAGACATTGGCGAGCTAGGAAGCGCACTCAATAATTTCGAAAATGCACTCACGCTCAATGAGCAACAAGATGATGAAGCATCCAAAGCAGTAAACCTATCGAGCATTGCTTACTTGCATTACGATTTGGCAGATTATGAAAATGCCTTAGAATTTGCACTCAAAGCATTACCTATACTCAAAAAAGGAGAAAGTATACATCGCACCAACCTTCTTTATAACATCCTTGGCAATATTTATTTTAAGAAAAATGAACTAGGAAAAGCGCTCGACTATTTTGAAGAAAACCTATTGCACTCTGATGAGGCTACGGGCATTCATTCCCTTGCACTTAATGGCATTGGCAAGGTAAAATTTAAGCTAAAAGAGACCGAAAAATCTAAAGAAGTTTTGCAGCAAGGCATGCAAGAAGCTGATGAAACAGGGCAGCTAGAAGTGCAAATTTCTTGCAGGTATTATTTGGCATTGATAGAAAAGGAAGACCGTAGATTTAGAACTGCCGAGAAAATGCTGCTACACGCTACAGACATGGCCGTGCAGTACAAACGCCGCCACGACGAAATGAGCATCCACGAAACCCTTAGCGACCTGTATGACCAGATGGGCGACACGCCAAAAGCATTTGACCACCTTAAAAAATATGAACGTTTGAAGGAAGAAATTTTCCAACAAACTACACTCAACAAACTCAGTAATCTTAAAACTCGGCAGCAGGTAGAGCTGGCCAATAAAGAAAAAGAAGTAGCCGAAAAAACAGCCAAATTAAAACAGCAATTCTTGGCCAATATGAGTCATGAGATACGCACGCCAATGAATGCCATCGTGGGTATTACTCAGTTATTGTTAGAGAAAGACCCGCGCCCAGAGCAACTTCGGTACCTAAATGCCATTAGCCAATCGGCCGATAACTTACTCATTATCATCAACGACATTTTGGATATTGCAAAGATTGAGGCTGGCAAAATGATTATTGAGCAAACACCTTTCGACCTAAGAAAAGTATTAAGTGGCATCCAAGAAATGTTACTAATCAAAACAAACGAAAAGGGCATTCTTTTAAATTTAGATATTGATGAACAAATACCGCAATCGCTCTTGGGCGACCCTACCCGACTGCAACAAATAATGCTCAACCTTGCAGGCAATGCGGTAAAATTTACAGAGAAAGGCGCTGTAACGATTAAGGTGCTTATCAAAGAAAATAGCGACCGAAAATACCTCATCCAATTCGACACGATAGATACGGGTATTGGGATTAACGAAGATTTTCGTAAGCAAATGTTTCAAAGCTTTAGCCAAGAAAGCTCCGAAACCACACGAAAGTTTGGTGGCACGGGCTTGGGGCTAGCTATCTCCAAACAACTTACCGAGCTGATGAAAGGTAAAATTTCGGTGACAAGTGAGCTAGGTAAGGGCAGTTGCTTTACCGTTATTATTCCTTTTGAGCGAAGTAGCGAAAAACAAAAATTGCAACTAAACGAAAAAATAGACACAGCCATTATCAACCAATTGCAAAAAACAAAAATACTACTTACAGAAGACAACGAATTCAACCAGCTAGTAGCCGTAGATACCTTGCAATTATTGGCCCCTGGCATACAAATAGACTACGCACTTAATGGTGCCGAGGCGGTAGAGAAAATAAGGAAAAACGACTATGACCTTGTATTGATGGACATCCGCATGCCCATCATGGACGGCATGGAGGCCACAAAAATAATAAGGCAATTGGCTGGCCCAAAAAGCCAAACAAAAATTATAGCAATGACCGCCAATGTAATGGCAGAAGATGTGAGCACTTATTTTGAAATAGGCATGAATGCTTATGTTTCCAAGCCTTTTGAGCAAACAGAACTACTTAGCAAAATGGCCGAAGTGCTAAACCTAAGTAGCGCTGAAAATACAAACACTTTAGATAACACCCCAATAGCAAAAGCTACTTCAAAGGCCTTGCCCGATATAGTTTGTGACATGAATTTTTTGCAACAATTTACCAAAGGCGACCTCGAAAAACAAAGAAAGTACATCAACATGTTTTTAGAAAATGCACCTAAATTATTGAGCCAATTGGAAACAGGCCTTGTGCAAAAGGATTACGAAACTATTAAAATAGCAGCACATTCGCTGAAGCCCCAACTATCTTATATGGGTGTCACAGAAGATGTTAGCAATGTATTTTTATTAGAACAAAATGCAAATGAAAAAGCCCATCAAAACCTTATTCCAGGGCTAATAGAAAATGTTACAAAAGTTTGCCTTAAAGCCTTTGAAGAATTAAGAGACTACGTAAAATAGCACTATAAATAGCTAATACTTAACTTGTACAATAAAGTAGCTGCGCAATAGCACACTACCGACCTACAAAAAATGACAAACATCATATTAACATTCGAAATAACACATGATTCTCACAAAAAATTGATATAATCTTAGTGAAAATTAGCACTTTAAAAAATTAGGCAATAACTTGCAGCAGCAAAAATCTATTATTAATTAAAAAAATAAAAACAATGGCTACAAATGCGCTTCAGACTATCTTTTTGGTAGACGATGAACCT
>JADLEN010000073.1 GCA_020846105.1 Chitinophagaceae bacterium
CGAATTTAGTTTACCGACTTATCTTTGGTAACGCAATCAAAAAAGGAATTTTCACAGGAACATTTTGGAAATTGGGTTATAAAAAACGGAAGTGGATTAGTTTAGGTATGGTAAAATCTGTATCTGATAAAAAACGGAAGAAATGGCTGAACGACATAGAAAAACGATTTGCGGATATCCAATAATGACGGAGAAAAGAGCAGCCGCTAACACGGGTTTGGCAAAATGGCGGGTTCAGTGCTAAAATTAAAAATTGTATGAAAATTATTTTGTTGAGTCTATTTCTATGCTCGTCTTTTGTACTTTTGTCGTCTTGTAAAAAGCTGGGAGGCTGTAAAGACGAACCTTTGTCTTTACAAAAAACGGATCATAATGGCAGTTTAAGAATCGACGGATTTTACTATGGTGATTCTAGTATAGCTTATCAGGGAATAGTATCAGTTGATTTGATTTTTTTTTATCGAAATGGGGTAATTCATGCTCCTGGAGCACCAGAATATCTGAAAATGAAAGATTATGTAATGCAGACATTAAACAATCCACAAAACTCTGTCCAATATCTCTGGGGATTATTCAAGCATTCTTCAGACAATATAGAGATAGAAAAATGGCTGCCGCGCCAATGTGGGTATTGGGTAGAGTATCGCTCAGGCAAAGTACTGAACGATACAACATTCGAGCTGACCTATCAAAAGCAAAGTTATAAGGGGGAAAAAAGTTCGGGTTCAATCAATCAAATTTATCATTTTCGAGCTTTTAGCCCTAAACCGGATAGTACAAATAATTTTATTAAGTAATGTGCAAATTTATAGCCCGTTTCCAGTTCGCCGTAGTCTGTCTCTGTTGGGCGAATGTCTGGGGCGAGTGCCTTTACTTCGTCCTTAGTAAAAGGCAGTCTCCTGACTGCCACACAAACCACAAACAGAATAACCCCACACACTAAAGGTAGCACCCACGCAAGCGTGAGTGATAGCAGCGGATATCCTTTTGCCGCCTGAGCTTGTCGAAGGGTCGGGCAAAAGATAGCAGCAAATAGCACGACGCCGCCCCTTTGCTAGCAGGTGCGATGAGGGGGGCGGCGGCACGCCCAAAATGTGTAGCGCAGGGTGCCGTGCTAGCCCTGCTCGTGAAAATAGCGGTATACTATGCTGGCGCGGGATGCGCCTATGATGCGGGTGAGCTCGCGCTGGGTAAGGGTCTTGATTTTTTTGACGCTTTTGAAGGCGGTGAGTAGCTCGGTGGCGGTGGCGGCGCCTATGCCGGGTATGGTTTCGAGCTCGTTTTTGATGGTGCCTTTGCTGCGTAGCTGCCTATGAAAGGTGATGCCAAAGCGGTGAACCTCGTCGCGGATGCGGCGTAGTAGTAGGTGCGGGGCACTGTCGTAGGGCAGCTGTAGGGGTGTGCTGTCGCCGGGGAAAAATATGGATTCTTCGCGCTTGGCAAGGCCTACAACCGTCATACGGCCTTGGAGGCCTAGTGCGGCTATGCTTTTGAGTGCGGCACCTAGCTGGCCTTTGCCGCCGTCTATGATTACGAGTTGGGGCAGGGGTTTTTGCTCGTCGAGGAGGCGTTTGTAGCGGCGGTGCACTATTTCGGTCATGGATGCAAAATCGTCTATACCTTCTACGGTGCGTATCTTGTAGTGGCGGTACTCTTTGTTGCTTGCAAGGCCGTTGCGAAAGCATACCATGGCGGCTACGGGGTAGGCGCCTTGGAAGTTGGAGTTGTCGAAACACTCTATGTGGGTGGGCAGCTGTGGTAGTTGCAGGGCTTGTTGCAATGCTTGCAGTGTGGCTAGTGCTTGCTGGTCTGTGGCGGCTTCTATCATAAGGCTTTTTTTGCGGCGCAGCTCGTCGCGGAAGATGGCTGCGTTTTTGAGGCTCATTTCTAGGAGGTTTTTTTTGTCGCCGGCCTTGGGTACGGTAAGTGTGAGCTGCTGTGTGGGCAGGCTTATGGGCATTGGGGCTATGACTTCGGTGGCTATACTGTTGAAGCGCTCGCGTAGGTGGGCATAGGCTAGTGCTAGTATGTCTTCGTCGGCTTCTTCTTCTATTTTTTGTTCTATCTGGGTGGTGTTGGCGTATATGATGGTGCCGTTTTGTAGCATCATAAAATTGACAAAGGCGTGCTGGCTGTCTTTGATAAGTGTGACAACGTCTATGTTGTTGAGCTTGGGATTTACGACCGTAGCTTTTTGCTGGTATTGCTGTAGTGCTGCTATTTTGTGTTTTATTATTTCGGCTTTTTCGAAATGGGTATCGGCTGCTAGGGCCATCATCTCGTCGCGGAGGCTGCGCAGTACTGCGGCTATATTGCCGCGTAGTATGTGCCTGATGTATTGTAGCTTGTCGTTGTAGTTGTCTTCGGTTTGGTGGCCTTCGCAGGGGCCGTTGCAGTTGCCCAGGTGGTATTCTAAGCATACCTTGAACTTGCCTTTGGCAATATTGGCGGGGCTTAGGGGCAGGATACAGTTGCGCAGTGGGATGTTTTCTTTGATAAGGTCTAGCAATTCTCTGGCGGCCATGACGCTGGTAAAAGGCCCTATGTACTCGCTACCATCGCGTAGTACCTGCCGGGTAAAAAACACCCTGGGGAAGTGCTCGTTTTTGATAACAATGTAGGGAAAGCTTTTATCGTCTTTGAGCTCTATGTTGTAGCGGGGTTGGTAGTGTTTTATAAGGCTACGCTCTAGCAGAAAAGCATCGTGCTCGGATGGTGTGACGGTGTACTCTATATGGCGGATAAGCGCTACGAGTATAAGGGTTTTACGATTGTCTACAGAGCGGTAAAAGTAGGAGCTTACACGCTTGCGTAGGTCTTTGGCCTTGCCTATATACAGTAGTTCATGAGCCTCGGTGTAGTACTTGTATACGCCGGGCTGGTGCGGTATGGTGGCGGCTATTACGCCAAACTCTTCTTTGGTCATGGCAGCGCTATAGTTGGGTATTGCTTACATAAATTTGTAGGCAATAGAAAGGTTTTTGGTACTACCAATAAGCGGGTCGTTTTCTTCTTGTATCTGAATGACGTGTACCGGCGAGTATAGTAGCTTTTGGCGTTGTACATTCCAGAAAGATTCTTTTACGGTTTCTATGTAAATATTCCGGATCTTGTTGTTTTACACATCTTCAGCTATTTGTAGTTTTTGGGTAAAAAGCTCGGGCTCTTTGGCGGTGTAGGTAAAGGTGCGTGTTTGTGTTGTAGGCTCTTCGAACATATCGAAATCGTAACGGTCTAGGAACTTAGGGTCGCTAATGTCTGTTTCAAAAAAAGTTTTGAAGAGCAGGCTCCATTTCATGGTCAGTGCATTGAGCATAATACTATCCGTTTTGCCATTGAGGGTTACATATTGGTGTAGCACATAAGGCTTACCGTGAAAAGTTTTCCACTGGTCTTTGGTAAAATCTTTGATAGAGAAATATCCAGCACTATTACTAGCATCGGTGTTAGGCACATCGGCTTTGCGGCCACAAGATAGTAGCATAGAAAGTAGCACAGGCACTAGCATTAGTAGGCAACGAGGTTTCATAAAGCTATTCATAATTTGGGGGTAAATATTACTGACGGCTACCTGCCATACGAGCAGCTATGGCAAATAGCAGCACACCTATAAGCGCACCACAGGCATCGGCATAAATGTCGTACAAATCTTTGGCTCTGCCCAAAAAAGACAATTGTCCTTGTAGCTCTTCGACCAGCCAGCCTAGGGCAGCACCAAGTATGCCTATGAGGCTTAGGTGCCTCCACGAAGAGCGAGGGTAGGCCAACAGCCAAAGAAAGGTGAAGCCGCCAAAGAGTATAAAGTGTACCCACTTATCGGCAAAGGGCACATGGAGGTTTGGCACTTCGTTGCCGGGGATAAAACAGGCAATAAAAATGAGCAAAGTCCACACTATTGCGGTGAACTTTGCTCTTTTTGTATATAAAGAATGGGCAGAAAATAATTGCCAAAACATTATTAAGCGCCTATCAATGCTTTGTAAGCAGCAGCATCTAGCAAGTCTGCTACATCTGTGTGGTTAGCGATATTCATCTTCACCATCCAGCCTGCGCCATAAGGGTCTGTGTTTACAGCCTCTGGTGCAGTATCTAGCGCCGAGTTGAATTCTGTGATTTTGCCACTCAAAGGCAAGAAAAGGTCAGATACTGTTTTTACTGCTTCTACTGTACCAAACACATCGTTGGTGTTAAGATCTTTGCCAATAGTATCGATATCTACGAATACGATATCACCTAGCTCGCGCTGTGCAAAATCGGTAATACCAATTGTGGCTACGTCACCTTCGATCATAATCCACTCATGATCCTTTGTGTACATTAATGCTTCTGGGAATTGCATAATTAAAAGTTGTTTGAACGGTAAAATTACTAGAATAAAACCAAATTTCATAACAAAAGAAGATGATAAAATGCACATAAAACCAACATCGTATGACAAGCAAAACAGTCCTTAGTATTATAACATAAAAAGAGTGGCTATTAGCAGTACTACTACCAATATTATAGTAAGGAAGGTAACCAATTTTTGTTGTTTTTCTTGTTGGGCACGTTTTTGGTATTCGGCTATAATTAGATGCATAATAGCGTCATCTCCTTCTGTGGATATTAATGGCAAAAGCACTTCATGTATTTGTTGGTAAAGGCGCATTGTCATTACCCCTTTGGAAGCAGCAATAATATTTTTAACAATTTGGCTATTAACATCAGAGTTGTTTTTGCGCAATATTATTGCAATCTGCTCTTTGGTCAACATCGCAAGAATATAATCGGTAAGCGCATCGGCATTCACCTGCCTTTGTGCCGATACATATTGTACCAAAGTTGCGCTACTTGTTAGTATGTCTGTTTCGTTGTTTATGGTTTTACCAGAGTATGCATCATAAAGTCCATGCTGACGTAGCATATAGTCATACTTCTTTCTGCTATTAGCATCGTACAGCACCTCGTAGGCGTTTTGTATCTCCTGAAAATATTCGGTTGCTCTAGGGTTGTCTTGGTTTTTATCTGGGTGATATTGCCTTGCCAAGCTACGGTAAGCCTTCTTTATCTCCTCTTTCGTAGCAAGAGGCGAGACGACTAAAATTTGATAATGGTTAGCAATATTCAAGCTAGTAAATGCTAAAAAAAGCCGCTTCGAAATCGGAGCGGCTTTTTAAATAATAATATTTGTAGTGTTACATTTCTTTTTCTACTTGGCCATAATTCAGCTCTACTGGCTGGGCGCGACCAAAGATTTTTACTGTCACTTTCAATTTCTTTTTCTCATCATTTACCTCTTCTACAGTACCATTAAAGTCGTTGAAAGGCCCATCTATAATTTTCACTATTTCGCCAACAATAAAAGGATCTGCGTAAGATGCACCCATTTCAGAAACCTCATCCATTTTGCCAAACATTTTATTGACTTCGGATTTACGTAGTGCAATGGGTTGTTCTTTTCCTAAGAAATGGATAACACCATTTAGCGACTTAATGGTTTGTATTACATCACCAGAAAGTTTCCCTTCAGTGGCTTCGAGCATTAGATACCCAGGGAATAAAGTTTTTTCGCGAAGTGCTTTTTTACCACCTACAACTTTAAAAATTTTTTCAACAGGGCAAAGAACTTGATGGACAATATTTGACCATCCATTAATTTTTACTTCTTTATCAATGTACTCTTTTAATTTTTTTTCTTTACCACTTACTACACGGAGCACATACCATTTGGTATCATCTTTAATTACTATTTCTTCGCTGTTTGGTACTATTTCTTCACTCATCCGTTTGGTATTATTTTTAGTTGCCTAAAAGATTATAGATCAGTGTAATTACTTCTTCAGAAGCCACATTCATTCCTAGCATAATTGTTGTTACTAATGCTAAGGCTACTAAAACAATTACAGTTGTTTGCTGCAACTCGTCTGCACCTGGCCAAGTTACTTTATGTACCAATTCATCGTAGGCTTCTTGGATATAACTACCAAATTTGCTCATAAGAATATTCTTTTAGTTTTTTGTAAAGCTAATAAACGCTTGTTAAACTTTTGCACGGGCACTAGGATTCGAACC
>JADLEN010000074.1 GCA_020846105.1 Chitinophagaceae bacterium
AAAAATATATCGCCGGCTAGATACGAGTGGGTATCTGGAGTATGACCTGAGCCGTAGCGACAACCTGCTGCGCGAGGTGGTGATAAAACCCGGCGAAGACCCTGCACTGACGCTGGTAAAAAACATAATCAAAAACAAGCCCAACAACAACCCCGACAAGTATAAAAACTATAAGTACGAGCTGTATAACAAGCTGGAGCTAGACCTGGTGCGGATGAGCAGGGCACAGTTTGCCAAGATACCGATGATGAAGCCTTTTGCTTTTATATTTGACAACGTGGACTCGCTAACGGAGCAGAAGCCTTTTCTGCCGGTATTTTTGACAGAAACACTGTCGGACTATTATTTTCAGCGCAGCCCCAAGAAGACAAAGGAGTTTGTAAAAGCGAGCCAAATAAAGGGGATAGAAAACGAGAGTGTGACGCAGTTTTTGGGGGGCATGTACCAGCAGATAAACTTGTACGACAATTTTATAGACATTTTCGACAAGCAATTTGTGAGCCCTATAAACAATAGTGCGCCCAACTATTACAAGTACAAAATAGTGGATACACAGTATGCTTATGGGCAAAGGATAATCTTGGTACAGTTTGCCCCAAGGCGTGCTGCCGAAAATTGTTTTGTGGGCGATTTTTGGGTGGCCGACTCGGTGTATGCGCTGCAACGGATAAGCCTAGACATAGCTGCAGATGCCAACATAAACTTGGTGAATAGGGTGAGCCTTTACCAAGAGTTTGCACCGGTAGGCGACTCCTTATGGTTCAACGTGAAAGACAAATTTATTGCAGATTTTACGGTGCCTTATGGAGGCAAAAAGATGCCCGGGTTTATAGGTCGCAAAACCACGTCTTACAAGAATATATTGCTGAATGACACTACAGTAGCCAATGTGGTGAATGATAAAAAACTAAAACAAGACGTGATAATAAGCGAAGGCGCTAGGGATAAAGGCAATGAATTTTGGGCAGATAACAGGCACGATACGCTAAATAAGAATGAGAAAGCCATCTATGCTATGATAGATACGCTGAATGCGATGCCGATATTTAACCGTACGAAAAACATACTTTCTTTTTTGGCAAAGGGCACACAGAATGTTGGCAAATTTGAGTTTGGGCCTTATTGGGCTATCTACAACCGCAACCCTATAGAGGGCAATAGGTTTCGGTTTTCGATGGGTACCAATACCAAAATGTTTAAAGACCTCTACCTCAATGGCTATGTAGCCTATGGTACCAACGATGAGCGTTTCAAGTACAAAGTGGCGGGCTTGTGGCTGCTAGAACGGCATCCACGCCACCGTATATACGCATCGTACACCAGCGACTTAGACCGTAGTATTAGCTATTATAGCGAGGCGGCAACAGACAATTTTTTGAGTAGCCTAGTGCGCAAGCAATACCTGCCTTTCAAGCTAGCTTTTGTAAAAGATGCAAGGCTAGAGCATTACAAGGAATACTTTAATGGCTTTAGCCACGAGCTTACTTTTTTAAGAAAAGAATTTACGCCTTATGCCCCATTGCCCGCAACCACTATTTTCAGAAATACGGATGGTAGCCCATCGGCAAATGTTATCAATTCGGAGGTAGGTATAAAGCTGCGCTTTGCCTACAAAGAGCGTTTTTTGGAGGGCGATTATTATAGGCTCAGCATAGGTAGTAAATACCCAGTAGTGTCTGTGCGCCTTGCACTTGGGCTCAAAAATGTATTGCAAAGCGGCTACGAATATCAGAAGTTGAGCGTCAATATCTCAGACTATGTGAAGCTGCCCCACTTTGGTGCTATTAGCTACAATGTATTTGCAGGTAAGCATTTTGGCACGCTACCCTACCCCTTATTGGAGGTGCATCCCGGCAACGATTTTTACTATTACAACCAGTTTGCATTTAGCATGATGAATCGTTTTGAATTTATTAGCGATGCGTATGCGGGCTTTATGTTTGAGCATAATATTGGTGGCGGATTCTTTAATTATATCCCCTTGCTAAAAAAGGTGAAACTGCGCCAGTTTTACACTGTCAAATCTGCTATTGGCAAACTATCTGATGCCAACAAAATGCTGAACCTGAACCAAGGTTTCGAATTCAAAACATTACAAGGCAACCCGTACCTAGAGATAGGCACTGGTATTGACAATATTTTCCAACTATTTCGTGTAGATTTTGTGTGGCGTGTGGCGCCTGCACCATTGGCCAACGAGCCGTTGGGCAAGCGTTTTGGTGTGTTTGGTAGTTTTAGGGTAGGCTTTTAATAAAAGCTTAGTAAGCACCCATGTTGCTGCCACCAGATTGGTCGTCGAGGTTGGTGCCGAAAAAAGGCACAATACCTGCATTGGCAGCCGGAGAACCACTCTTCAGTCGGTAATTCCATTTGTCAGTATCCTCAAACAAAGGGTCTTCGTTAAACTTGCAACCCTCAAAAACAACCAGCGTGTTGGCATCTTTGGCTTTTATAAGGCAATTTTGAAAAGCAACATCATAGCTACCAGCGCCTTTGTTGTTGCACACAAGCTCGTTTTCTAATGAGCCATAAATGATAGAGTTGCGTACCAATATTTGGAGGTTGCCAGGGATATAGCCCGTTTGGCTAGTGTCTAAATAATTGAGCACACTCATCACCGGCGTCTCGGAATGGTTTATCCATTTGCTACCATAAGTTACAAAAGTGCATTGTGCAAAATCGAAAATTCCTCCTTGAAAAATACCAACATTTTGTGCACCGCAAGTATTGATAAGGCAATTGCGCATTTGCACTTTGCCACCAAAACTAAGCAGCCCATAACCAATAGAATGTTGGATGATACAGTTGTCCATTTGTACACCATCGGCAGCATTGAATAGGCTGCTATTATTATCTACTTGTATGGCTGCAGGTTGCACAGCACCGCTGCCTAGTACGGTGCTTTTGCCACAATTTTTGAGCACCAGCCATTTTAGCTTATTGTTCTTACTATTCTCTGTAAAGTATAGTCCGCCCCATTCTCCGGGTAGGCCACCCTCTGGGAAATAGCTACGGTCTATCCTATCGCTTTGAAAAACAACACTGTCATTCTTGGTACCATTTACCAATAAAGTTCCCTCGACAAACAAACGAGAATTGGGGTGCACATATACCCGCACGCCGGGGTTGATGGTGAGTGTTTGGTCTTTGTCTACAAGGGCATTATTTATAATGACGTATGGCAAAACATTGTCCCAAGTTTGGGTGAGCAATACACTGTCAAATACATAGCGTGCATTTTGGCCATAGGCTATTACGGGTATCGAAAAATCTTTTCCATTAAGGGTCGCAATCAATTCATCTTCTACAACAAAGGGGCTAAGCGCTGCATTGGGGTCTATGGTCACCGTGCTGTAAACATAAATGCTGTCTTTGGCTGCAAGTTCTTGGTCGGTAACCTCATTGCCCGAGATGCCATTTACATTCAGTTTGAAAGATGAAGTATTGCCTTTGCCTAGGCGTACGCTACTAAGCTTGATGGGCTGGTTTTGTTCGTTGAAAATTTTTATTTTGTATGTGGCGCTACCTAAAGATGCAAAAACGGTATCGAACAAAAGCGTATCTGCCGAAAACCGAATAGCACCGCCATCGTTCAATATCTGTGTCTTTTTGCAAGAGCTAGCAGCAAATGCAATAATTGCTAATAAAGTAATAATGATAAAGGAGAAACGACGCATATAATGGTAATAGCTTTGAAAGATGGAGCGGTAAAAATAGTGATTTTGCAGTGGCCAAATACAATAAACGAAATACACAAACGATTTATTGTACAGACATTATCAATTTTTTAAGTGTAATCAATTACCTTTGCGACAAATTAATAAATATGAAAAAAGCAATCTACTCTTTAGCAGCCCTTCTTACTATTGGGCTTGTCAGTTTTTCTTCTTGCGACAAAATTAAAGATCTCGCAAAAGCAAACTTTAATCTTGAAAATGCTGATGGTGAATTTACCATCCCTGTAATACTAGTGGCAGGTGATGCACAGTTAAATACAACAGATATTTACATGAATCTGGATAGTATTATTAAAGCACAAAACAGCAAATTGGGTGCAGGTAATATTAAAGAGGTGAAAATAACTTCTTGTGACCTAAACCTTACAAACGGAGATGCTGCCAATAATTTTTCGGTACTTGAAAGCTGTATGTTAGAAATCAAATCGAACACAAAAACCGATTTTGTAAAAATGGCCAACCTTAGCAATAATCCCGATGTTGAAGCGCAAACGTTGAGTTTGCCTGTAGAAAGCAGCTTGGATTTGAAAGATTATTTTTTGAG
>JADLEN010000075.1 GCA_020846105.1 Chitinophagaceae bacterium
ACCGACGAACAAGTAATCCTTTCGAGGGAGCAATTTGGGCAAAACAAACTGGATTATAAAAAAGAAAATAGCTTTTTGGACACCCTAAAAACTATTGTTCTAGAGCCAATGACCCTATTGTTGTTGGTGGCATCGGCTATCTATTTTGTGAGCGGCAATACTGGGGATGGGCTATTTCTGGTTGTGGCCATTATATTCATCGCCTCCATTTCTATGTACCAAGATTCGCGCAGCAAAAATGCCTTGGCGCAATTGAAAGACCTTTCGCAGCCCCATTGTAAAGTAATACGTAATGGTATGCTGCAAGAAATCAAAAGCGAAGATTTGGTAGTAGGCGATAGCCTAATGGTGGAAGAAGGCACAGCGATAACGGCAGATGGCAGCATTGTACATTCCAACGATTTTTCGGTAAACGAATCGATACTGACGGGCGAGTCGCTTTCGGTTTTTAAAGACCAAGCGAAGGCAGATAATTATATCTATAGCGGCACAACAGTAGCCAGCGGCCTTGCGATAGCCACCATCACTGCAATAGGCAATAAGACCAAACTAGGAAAAATAGGCACGAGCCTAGAAAGTATTGGGGAAGAAAAAACACCTTTGGAAATACAGATTGCCAATTTTGTAAAGAAGATGGCTATAGTAGGTGCGGTGGTTTTTGTAATCGTGTGGGCTATCAATTATTGGCAGTCGCAAAACATACTGAATAGCTTGTTGCAGTCGCTCACTTTGGCCATGAGTATTTTGCCCGAAGAAATTCCTGTTGCCTTTACCACCTTTATGGCATTGGGTGCCTGGCGCCTGATGAAAATGGGTATTGTGGTGAAGCAAATGAAAACGGTAGAAACCCTAGGCAGCGCCACTGTTATTTGTACCGATAAAACAGGCACATTAACAGAAAACAAAATGAGCTTGGCAAAATTGTATTTGCTATCATCCAATAAAATAACACAAGCCAATGACCCGCTCACAGAAGAAGAAAAACAACTTGTAGCATTGGGCATGTGGGCCAGTGAGCCTATCCCCTTCGACCCAATGGAAGATGCCCTCCACAAAAGCTATAAAGCACAAAGTGAAAAGGACGAAAGACCAAATTACAAACTCGTACATGAGTATCCATTATCTGGCAAACCGCCAATGATGACCCACGTGTTTGAGCATAACAATGGCAACAGAATAATAGCAGCAAAAGGCGCGCCCGAAGCATTAATGAATGTTTCGAAGCTTACACCAAAGCAGCAACAAAATATTCAGGCTGCTATAGAGGTTCTGGCAACAGAAGGTTACAGGGTATTGGCGGTTGGTATAGCTCAGTTCGAAGGAGACAACTACCCTGCCCTTCAGCAAGATTTAGTTTTTGATTTTAAGGGTATTGTTGCTTTTTACGACCCGCCCAAAAAGAACATCCAAAGCGTATTGGAAGATTTTTATAAAGCAGGGATTGCGGTAAAAATTATTACGGGCGATAATGCAGCAACTACAGCATCCATTGCAAAACAAGTTGGTTTTAGGGGTTACGACAAAACAATTTCGGGAGATGAACTTATGGCATTGTCTGAAAAAGATTTGCAAACCTGCGTAATGAATACGGCCATTTTTACCAGAATGTATCCTGAGGCCAAACTGAAAATAATCAACGCCTTAAAAGCAAACAACCAAATAGTAGCCATGACAGGCGATGGCGTGAATGATGGACCAGCCTTGAAAGCAGCGCATATCGGTATTGCAATGGGCAAAAAAGGAACAGAAATAGCCAAGCAAGCCGCATCACTCATTTTGGTAGAAGACGACTTGTCTAAAATGGTGGATGCAATAGCTATGGGCAGAAAGATTTATACCAACCTTAAAAAAGCAATTCAATACATCATATCCATTCACATACCCATCATTCTCACTGTTTTTATACCATTAGCCTTGGGCTGGGTATATCCTAATATTTTTTCGCCAGTTCACGTCATTTTTTTAGAAATCATTATGGGGCCCACTTGTTCTATCATTTACGAAAACGAACCGATGGAGGCCAATACCATGGCGCAAAAACCAAAGCCACTAACCACAACATTTTTTAATTGGAAAGAACTATCCATCAGTATTGTTCAAGGTTTATTTATCACCGCAGGCACCTTGTTTGTTTACCAATTTTCGGTAATAAACGGCAATGACGAAGCCCTTACCCGCACAATGACCTTTACCGTTTTGATTACTGCCAACATTTTCCTCACCTTGGTAAATCGTTCGTTTTATTATTCTGTGCTCACCACCTTGGCTTATAAAAACAAAATGGTGCTACTCATCATTTTCATAACCATCGCCATCGTAGGGCTTATACTTTCGGTAAAACCGTGGACTAGCTTTTTTGAATTTGAGATTATGAATTGGATGCAACTATTGACCTGTATCTTTATTGGTTTTGTTTCGGTAATATGGTTTGAAATCGTGAAATTTATTAAACGCGCAAAGGCAAATAAATAAGCCCAAAGGAATGCTAAATGCAACATCTCGCGCCCAATCTTGCACAGCAATTGAGTATCTTGCAAGAGACCCGCTAGCAAGGATATTTGTGCGGGAAAATATTATTAAAGCGATAAGCTACAGTTGTAAATGGCCTTAAGATGAAAAAGAAAATAATAGTTATTGGTGGCGGCTTTGCCGGATTGGAGTTTATAAAAAAACTAGACGAGTCTCTTTTTGAGATTTTACTAATTGACAAAATAAACCATCACCAATTTCAGCCTTTGTTTTATCAGGTGGCGACCTCGCAATTAGAGCCTGCAAGCATTTCTTTTCCGCTTCGCAATATTTTTAAAAATAAAAAGAACCTACAAATACGCCTTGCCGAGGTGCTGAATATTGACGAAAAAAACAATACTGTAGCCACAACGATTGGTAACTTCAGCTACGACTACCTAGTAGTGGCTATTGGTTGCAAAACCAATTTCTTTGGCAATGAGGCGATAGCGCAAAACACCTTTACACTAACATCGACTTACGATGCTATCCAGATTCGTAATCA
>JADLEN010000076.1 GCA_020846105.1 Chitinophagaceae bacterium
AAAAAATGTTTGACCAAAAATTTTCCATTTCTATAGGGTGCAAAAACATCCTGAACACCACTAATGTAAACCGTACAGGTGTTGCCTCTAATAGTGGCACAGCACATAGCGCTGCTAGCAATAGCATTTCTATTGGCACAGGTCGCTCCTATTTTTTAGGTGTTGGATATTTGTTTTCAAAAAAATAAAAAGCCTTTTATGCGTAAACATTATTTGCAAAGTACTCTGTGTATATTCTTTTTGAGCCTTCTTTTTACAAGTTGTCTCAAAGAAGAATTACCCGTGCCACAAAAAGCGAAAGGCGATGAACAATCGGCCACTGTGCAGCTAGGTGAAGATTACCGCTGGCAAGTATACTATAGCCTAAAACTAAATAGTGAGGTCGGCAGAAACCTTTACACTACTTGGGACTTAGGTTTTGAGAATGGCGCAAACGGCCGAAGAATATTCCTAAATGGCGCAAAATTTAAAATGGTCATTTACAAGACCAATAAATACGACCTTGATGCTGTAAGTATTACCGATACTATAGGAGTAGCCTCCCAAATAGATATGCCATCAGGTAGCCTAGATAGCACTGCCATAGGCAATTGGAAACCATCGGAGGTGTTTATCGTCCACAGAGGTACAGATGAGTTGGGTAACGATTTGGGGCTGCGCAAAATACAAATACTTAGTGTGAGTGCCACTAGCTATAGTGTACGTTTTGCAGAGCTAGATGGTAGTAATGCTCATAGCCTCACATTGACCAAAGATAATGCTTACAATTTTGTACACCTCAGTTTCGACGATGCTGGTAAAATAGTGAAGGTAGAACCTCCAAAAGCGGAATGGGATATAGTTTTTACTAAGTATACCTATTATTATTCCGACTTAGATATGCGCTACTCGGTGGTAGGTGCGGTAGTAAATAGCTACAATACAAATGCAGGTCTGTTAGATAGCATTTCAAGTTTTGAAAGTATCGACCTAGCTCAAGCGGCTAAGGTGTCACTGAGCCCATTTAAAGGCGCTATAGGTTTTGAATGGAAAACATACGACATCAATTCTGGCAAATTTACCGTGAACGCTTCAAAACTCTATGTCATACAAAGCTCAGACGGGCTACTATACAAAATGCGGTTTATCGACTTTTATAAAAGTGGCATAAAAGGAAATCCTCAATGGGAATATCAGCGGTTATAATGGGTAATAATTGATTTATTTTCCAGCTGTTCGAAGAGTGGTTTGTCCATTGTGTTGCGTTTTTTTTGCCTATCAAAATTAACCCTATTTTTGTGTTTATGAGCACAGCAGCAACTACCATTTCGGAATATATTGCCCAATTGCCCGATGAGCGCAAAGCGGTAATAACATCTTTACAAAAAGCGATAAATGCCCATCTGCCCAAGGGTTTTGAAGAAACCATGAGCTATGGTATGATAGGCTATGTGGTGCCGCACAGCCTGTATCCTGCGGGCTATCATTGCAATCCTAGCTTGCCATTGCCTTTTTTGAGTATTGCTTCGCAAAAGAATTTTGTATCGCTCTACCACATGGGCATCTATGCCGATGCTGCACTGATGGATTGGTTTGTGGCCGCCTACCCCAAGCATTGCAAGCAAAAACTAGACATGGGTAAGAGTTGCATCCGTTTTAAAAAAATGGAAGATGTGCCATACGCACTTATTGGCGAGCTGGCAGCCAAGATGAGCCCTCAGCAATGGATAGCGCTCTACGAAAAGGCTTTTGTAAAATAATACCAACCTCGATTGCATAAAAAAAGCTTGTCTGTTGAAGACAAGCTTTTTTTATGGGTATTCAGTATATGGTAAGTGAATTACGCTTCTGTTTTGTTTTCGTCGTTTGTGGTGGTTGTTTCGCTTGTGCTTTCTTCGTCTATGGCCGCGATAACATTTGGCAAAGGCAAAATCTCTACATTGTCTATTTCTACAAATGGGCGCTTACCTATCAGTCTGGCCAAATCGTCTTTGAAAAGCACTTCTTTTTTCAACAGTTCTTCTGCAATTATTTTCACCGCTTCTTTATGTTCTTCCAAGAGTGCTTTGGCTCTAGCAAATGCTTTGTCCGATAGCTTTTTGGCTTCTTGGTCTATAATTTTGCCCGTCTCTTCGCTATATGCTTTGTTGAAATTGTTTTCGTTGTGTGGGTCGTAGAAAGAGATATTACCCACCTTGTCGTTCATACCATAGATGCTCACCATTGCGTAGGCTGTGCGGGTCACACTTTGTAGGTCGCTAAGGGCACCGGTACTCACTTTGCCAAAGAAAATTTCTTCACTTGCACGGCCACCAAGGGTCATACACATATCGTCTTCTAGTTCTTCGGTAAGGGTTAGGTATTTTTCGCGGGGTAGGTATTGGGCAAAGCCCAAAGCAGCTGTACCACGTGGCACAATAGTAACCTTTACCAATGGATGCGCGTATTCTAGAAACCAACCAGCTACTGCGTGGCCAGCCTCGTGGTAGGCAATTACTTTTTTCTCTTCGGGCGAGATGATTTTGTTTTTCTTCTCCAACCCACCAATGATACGGTCGATAGCATCGTTGAAGTCTTGCATATCTACTTCGGTTTTGCCATTACGTGCTGCTATAAGTGCAGCCTCGTTACACACATTGGCTATGTCTGCACCTGCAAAACCAGGCGTTTGTTGGGCTAGTTTTTTGACATCTAGCATGGCCGATTTTTTGATAGGGCCAAGATGCACCACAAATATTTGCTCACGGCCTTTGGCATCGGGCAAGTCGATAGAGATTTGACGATCGAAACGACCTGGACGCAAAAGAGCAGAGTCCAAAACATCGGGGCGGTTGGTAGCAGCTAAGACGATAATGCCTGTTTCGCCGCTAAAACCGTCCATCTCTACCAGCATTTGGTTGAGGGTGTTTTCGCGCTCGTCGTTGCTCATCATCATATTTTTGCCACGGGCACGGCCTATAGCATCTATCTCATCTATAAATACAATACAAGGTGCTTTTTCGCGTGCAGTTTTAAACAAATCGCGCACGCGGCTAGCACCCACACCTACAAACATCTCTACAAAGTCGGAGCCAGACATAGAGAAGAAGGGCACTTGCGCCTCGCCAGCTACGGCTTTTGCCAAAAGGGTTTTACCAGTACCCGGAGGGCCTACGAGCAATGCACCTTTCGGAATTTTACCACCAAGTGCGGTGTATTTTTTTGGGTTTTTAAGGAAGTCGACGATTTCCATAATTTCTACTTTGGCTTCGTCTAGCCCTGCTACATCGTTGAAGGTGATGTTTACTTTAGTACCTTTTTCGTAAAGCTGTGCTTTAGACTTGCCGATAGAGAAAATACCGCCGCCAGCACCGCCGCCGCCGCCCATGCCGCCGCCCATCTTGCGCATAATCATAAACGACATGGCTACAAGTATCAGTATGGGCAACAATAGGCCAGAAAGCTCGCGCATATAGCTGCCGCGCGACTCATAAAGTATAGGCACACGCGTAAGTTCTGGGTGGCTTTCGTAGGCAGCTTCAAGGTCTTTGTTAAACTGTTCTACAGAGCCTATCGGGAAGGTATATAGCTGATCTTTGCTAGCAGACAATGCGCTAGATGGCGATGCCGGCGCAGTTTCGGGCGCTTTTAGCTTGGCCTCTGCCATGTCTTTATTTACAATCGTTATTTTTTCTACGTTGTTCTTGCTCAGATGGTTGGCCTGAAAGTCGTAAAAGCTGTGCGTATCTACACTGCTGTTGATATTATTGCCAAACATTGCCATACCTATGATGGTAAGAACAATAATGCCGTATACCCAATAAATATTGAATTTTGGCCCTTTTGGCGGGGTGCTTTTGCCCTCATTGGGGCTTTTGTTGCTTTGATTATCTTGCATTATAAAGTGGCTTTGACCAAGTTAAGATAGGTAATTGAAGTAGGGGGGGTAGGTATGAGGTTTTAGCTCAATTCGTTGTGCACAGCATCGGCCCAAAGACCTTCTATGTCGTAGAATTTTCTTTGCTCACGGTCGAAAACGTGCACCACAATATTCACATAGTCTAGTAGTGTCCATTGTGCACCATAATGCGTGTGGTAGGCTTTCTCGTCGCAACGCTCATTCACCTCTTTTTCTATATTTGCAGCTATAGCGCTTATTTGGGTGTTGGATTGTGCTTCGCAAATGATAAAGTAATCGGCTACAGCCTCGTCTATTTTACGGAGGTCTAGGCTTATGATGTTTTCACCTTTTTTGTCTTCAATAGCGGCGATAATTGTTTTGTACAATTTACTATTGGCGTTGAGTCTTGGGCTGCGTTTTACAGTGGCTTTAGAGTCGGTATTGGTTTTTGTTACGATGTTGCTATTTGGTGTGTCCAAGCGAGTAAGTATTAATGATGTATATCAATAGTGATAGAATGTTGTAATTTTATTCCTCAAAATTAAAGAAAACTTTGTCATCAAACGTTAAAGATGTGCTACAAGCGCCCATAATAAGATGTGATAGTATAGATAGTACCAACAACTATGCCGCACAGCTAGCAGATGCCGAAACGGCACAAGAGGGCCTTACGATAGTAGCCCAAAACCAAACGGCCGGAAAAGGACAGCGTGGCAATACCTGGCAAGACCAGCCTGGCCAAGCCCTACTTATGAGCATGCTGCTATACCCACAGATGCCTTTAGAGCAGCAATTCTTATTCTCGGCGGCCATAGCTGTGGCAGTGGTAGATGCGCTCCAAAGCCTAGACAAGGACTTGCAAGTAGCGATAAAATTTCCGAACGATATAATTATTAATGACAAAAAGGCAGCAGGCATCCTTATCGAAAACGCACTGCGTGGCAGCACCTGGGCCCATGCCATAGTAGGTTTGGGGCTCAATGTCTTTCAGCGTAGCTTTCCTGCGCAGCTGCCCCACGCCACCTCGCTGATATTGCAAAGCCACAAAAATTGGGATATAGACAGCCTAATGCATGCTGTGCGCGCACACATAGCGCAGCGCCACACTGGCAATGCCCTAGCCCGATACAACCAGCTACTCTACCGCCGTGGGCAGCACAATTATTTTGAAAAAGAAGGAAACATATTTGATGCCCAGGTAATAGGCGTAAACCCCGAGGGCCAATTGCTGCTAAGCCTTGCCGATGGTAGCACACAAGCCCTAGCGCATGGCAGCTTTACCTGGATATGGTAGCCCTATTCATCATAGCCACCACGCCTATTTTGTTTTTTCTCTGCGTTTTTGCGCTTACCGTCTAGTCGTTTTTGTATTACACCCTTGGGCACGCGTGTCGGTTTTCTTTTCTTCGCCATTACTAGTGCAGTATTTACCAGTAGCAGCAGCCGCTCTCGTACTATTGTTTTATTCTCTAGCTGCGAGCGCGTTTCGGAGCATTGCAATTGCACATAGCCCTCTTTGCTCATTTGTTTGCCTAGCTTTAGCACTATGCGCTCTTTTTGCTCGGGGCTAAAAAACGCCGAAGCCGCCACCAGCCACCTTGCCCATACGCTCGTTTCCACCTTATTCACATTTTGCCCACCCTTGCCACCGCTACGCGCCGTTTTGTATTCTATTTCTGTGCCAAAATCTATAATATCCATCTTGCTGCAAAGATGCAGATTATCTACACAACTATACTTTTTATTGGTGGGGCGTGCCGAAAAGGCACCGCGCTTTCGGCTATAGTCCTCGCTGCGCTGCGGGCTGCCGCCTCTATCGCTCGCCCTTGCGCGTTGGGCAAAAAAGCTAAAGAGGTTAATTAGTCGTGCAGACCAAATAAGTCCTAAACCCGTTTTACGATATGTGCGCTTGTTTTTTTAGCCACATACTCCTCTCGCTTACGCAAGTGGTTATTCTTTTACATTTCTTTTGGTTAATAAAAATAAAACTTTAAATTTGTTTTTGCCAAACCACCAAACAAATTGCTTTTGAAAAAAATACCCTTCCTCGGAATCTCACTTCTGTAAAGCTTTTTTTAAAAACAGAAACTCGGAAATTTTTATTTCCGTTTTTCCAACACTCGAGAACGGAAAACCGACATTGCCCCGAGATTAGAATCAACATTTTATACTTTTTTGATAGAAAGAACTTACTGATAAAATTTATTTTTCACGTTTCATAACAACCACACATGATTTGGTAGGAAACAAATAATTTGAGTACAAACATTTGATTAAAATTTCAAAGCCGTAAAATCAATCTTAATTTTAAAAAAACAAAAATTCTCGATTATGAAAAATTTTGCTCAAAGCCTGCAAAATGCAGCAACAGCGCAACAGCGCAACAGCGCAACAGCGCAACAGCGCAATTAATTTTTTAAACCCAACAAGATACCTTTTTATGTTGGCAATTTTACTTTCTTCCATTCTTTTTTCGGGGCAAGGATATGCGCAGTTTGTGAATCCCATTTATCCCCAAGTGCCTTATCCCAATCCTGTTTCTATTGGTGATTACTTGAATAATACACGTACAACATACATTTCTAATTTTTCTACCGAAACTGGCAGCCCATCTACAGGCCTTGCGGTTTCTGTAATAGGATGGAGTTACGATGATGCATCCGCCCCCTATGGTGGAATGATAGCAGCAGGCACGCACATTGTCGGTGCATCTTCAGTTTTTACAGGTGATGCCACACTTCCCATTTTGAGTGCTGTGGATATCAGAGTGGCTTATATGGAACCCTTTATTGTTGCAGCCTATTGGGAGACTACCACAAGTCAGTACATAATGGAATGGTATAGTTATATTCCAGGTTCAGGTTTTATCAATCCTGTACCTTTTGGCTCTTTCGCACTTCCTACATTCGCACCGCCAACAAGCTACGAACGTATCAGTATGGACATTAATGATGATGCAACTAAAGGGGCTATTGTATATAGTAGTGGAGGCGTAGTATATGGCTATGCCTTTCAACTAACTGGTGGTACTATTGTGCCTTATTTTACCACGCCTTATGCGCTATCAACAGGTACCGGAAACACGCAGCCAGATATTGTATTTAGTACAGATGGTACGACTTTAGACGATTATGTATATATTACCTATCATAATGGCGGACTAAATCTAACGGGCAGTATGACTTTTTCTGGTGGTACTCCACCTTTTTTTACTTCTGGTTTCGCAACATTGCCTGCTTTTGATGTATTTTCATTGCCATCAGGCGTTACACGTGTGAATATGGATGTACCTCCTGGTGCACCAACAGGTCTTGGGCAATGGGCCTATACCTATAGCGATGGTAATAATGTTTATCTCCATTATGAAGATGCGAGTTCGGTAATCTCCACTATATCTGTAAATGATGGCACATTAGGCGGATTGCCTACCGACATTAGCCCTTACAGCAATATTGCCCCGGTACTTAGCTATACCCATGCCAATGAAATACAAGTAGCTTGGGCAAGCGATGCTCTTGGATATTATAGCCTTATTCCGCCCTATACCCAAACCTATATCAGTACTATTGTAGATGTCAATGCATCGGGTGGACCCAAAACAAGCAGTGGCTCGGATTATTTGATAATTGATAGTTTTGATACACACACCTATGTCACTGCGCGCCCATTGATTGCGCTCAATAGACATAGTATGACAGGGAATCGTTTCGTGAGTTTTGGTATAGAAGATCCTGTAAGAGGCTATGAATTGTATCATAAGAACATCGAAGAGTTTCAACCAATATACCTCACAAGCATTGGCAATGTGCATAAAGCTGCATTTATAAAACTTTACCCCAACCCTTTTAGCAGTAGTATCAAACTCGAATTGCCAAGTGGTATGCAAAACGAGGTTTGGGTCATTCGGGTAACTGACCTATTTGGCAGAACGGTGGCAAACTATAAGGGTACAAAAGCAAGTGATTTTGTAGCGCAATCCTCTGCCATTTGGCAAGCTGGTCAGTACATTGTCAAGATTGAAAATGCGAACATTGAACCTCAAATACTAAAAATAATCAAACAATAAATAAACTTTGCGTCATTGCGACAATGGAAGCAATCTACATGAGATTGCTTCGTAGTTCCTCCTCGCAATGACGCGTTTTTCCCATATTCAAAACTCATTTTATGAAAAATCTATCTTCATGTTTTAATTTATTTCATCAAATCCTTAGGTTTCCCTTCGGTGGATTTAGGGGGCTTTTATTTCTATTCCTCACATTCACCACAATAATTGCCGCAGCCCAAAAACACGTTGACATCTACCGCAGTGGTACTTTTTTTAAAAGCTACAGCACCATAGACTCTGCCATTAAAGCCTGTAACAGCAGCGGCGATAGCCTTGTACTGAGTGCGCATACTTTTTATGAGAGCAATTTGGATGCACGTACCAAGACTATACAATACCAAGGAACAATTACGGCTACTGATACAAGCATTATAGACGGAGGAGGAAAATTTGAACGCATACTTTTTGCTGCCAGTAGAGGCACTGTAAGAGATATTATTTTTCAGAATACAACGCTTAGGGCTCTTGAATCGTATAGTTCACCTCTAACAACAGATACTTTTAAAGTTTTAGGAAATTGTATTTTCAGAGGTTTTAACACTAACTATGGTATTCTTGGTGGTTCAAATTGTTTCATATTAGGCGGTAATACAGCGGTCATTAATAATATTTCGTATGGAATAGGAAGTTCTTTAATATATATCTTAAGGGATAGTGTCAAAATAAAAGGAAATCATTGTAATACAGGTTTTAATCCTTATTTTGGTGGGCTTGTTTACGGAGGACGTACTTTAATAATCTTAGATCATGTCGAAATAAGTAATAATACATCTGATTCCACCATTTCTCCAGGAATTGTAATATGGGATATACCCGGTGCTGTTCCCTCGTATATCGGCGATAGTGTAACAATAAGTAATAACCGCAACATTACTCCCGGTTTCAAAACCAAGGGCGGTGCTATTTGTATACTTAAACATCCTTCAACTGGCTCTGCTGGTACAAAAACCTTCTCTTTTGGTGCAGCAAATTTTGAGAATAATGAAGCTACAGAAGGCGGTGCAATTTATTGCGAAGATTCGAGTTTTAAAATAGTGCTGAATGGTACGCGCTTTAGTGGTAATAAAGCTACTAAAGGCGGTGCTATTTATACAAATGGTAGCGTAGATATTAAGGATGCCAACTTTACAGATAATGAAGCCGATAGCGGCGCGTCTATTTTTATCAATACTAAAGTAGGTCCTACTACTTCTTTTCTTACAGTGAGTACTTCCCGTTTTTATAATAAAATGTTACCTGCCAACAAGCAAAACCATATCTACGCCACCTATACACCGCTTACCGCTATAGCCCCCAGCATCGACCTCAATGGTAATTGGTGGGGCAAAAGTGATACCATAGGCGTGCTGCGCGAGAACCCCAAAGGCCTCAGCAGTCTGGGCTATTGGGCAGTAGCCAATTGGTCTGTAAAAGGCGGCTCAGCCGTAGTATCTGGCGATACCACATTTCCAGTAGCCGCAGAAATCAAATACAATCATGGTATTGCATTTCCGCCTAGTAGTTTTTCTTTGCTTAATGGTATTTACAAAACCGATACAGGCACATTCACGCCCACGGTTTCGCCTATCAATAGTAGTAATATTGTAAGCAGCACTTTCAGAACCTACAAAGACAGCGCACTTACAAGCACCACAGCGCATTTTGTAGCGTCTATAGATGCCGATACCTTCCGCAAAACCCAAATAGTATGGAGCAAAGACACGCTAGTAAATGTGGGTATCACCACAAAAAACAAGCTTCCCAATATTTTCATCTACCCCAACCCAGTAAAGGATTTCCTGCATTTGGAAGGCGCACTGAGCAGCAGCAAAATAAGGGTGTATGACCTACAAGGCAAGGTAGTAGCCATTAGCGATGTACCCAATGATATGTACCTTGGTCATTTGCCCGCAGGGCAATACCTTGTAGAAGTCCGCCAACCCGATGGTAGTGTGGGCAGGGCAAAGGTGGAGAAAGAGTAAAGATGAATGCTTAAAGATGAATGTTTAATTCGGTGCTGCGTAAGTGGTGCCGAATTTTTTTTGTGCCTAGGAGTTCCCAGAGCTTCGGTCCTAAGTTTCATCACAAGCTTTGCTTGCTCCTCAAAATGTGGTAAAGACCGCGAGGTGGGTTTTTTAGCAAACGACACAGTGTGAAGGATTATTGAAGCTATTTATATTTTTAGCTGAAAGAAAGAAGGCTTCGCCGTTGTGGCTGAGTAGTATAGGATAGAGCGAACCAAGCCTAGAAGTGTGGTGGACTTGTGGCACGCCCTCAAAAAGACAAATATAGCAGAGCAATTGCCCCGAATGGTTAAAGCAATAAATAGCATTGTCACGCTTTTGCCATTTTATAAGCTTTAGTTATTGACATTGAAATGACAAATAAGATAAAATAAATATCAAAAAGCCCTGAAAGCCTTACTGGTATTGAAAAATATTTTTTGGAAAATGTGTATAAACTTTAGAATTTGTTTGTACTTTTGCTTCGTTTTCGTGCAAAAAAACGTTAATTCTAATCATATTCACAGGTGTCAGATAATATTATGCTATTGATTCAAAAAATTGCAAAAAGTGCTTTGTCGCTGTTTGTAGTCCTATTGCTCAGTCAATTTTCAGCCTATGCAGCCCCAGACGGGCAGGCCATTTTTAAGTCTAACTGCGCTGCATGTCACAATCCGTTAAAAGATGCTACTGGCCCCGCCTTACAAGGTATCGATACGCGTGTGCCTAGCAAAGAGTGGCTATACAAGTGGGTGAAAAACTCGGCTTCTTTGATAGCTAGTGGCGATAAATACGCTGTAGATATATACAATAAATGGGGCAAAACGCCAATGACAGGTTTTTCTAACCTTAGCAACGAAGATATTGATGCCGTAGTAGCATATGTAAATAGTGTGAAGCCACCAGAAGCACCCAAAGCTGCAGCTACAGGCGAGGCCAAGGAAGAAACTGCTGGATGGATGTACCCATTGATAACACTTGCATTGTTAGCGTTAGCAATAGTATTGTGGAGAGTAAATAAGAGCTTGCGCAGAGTAGCTGCAACTAATGCCAATTTGCCTGTTAAAAAAGATACTCCTTACTATCGTCATAAAGTATTAATAGCCTTGGTTGCAATTATTGTCTTTATTGGTGCTGCATTCTTTATGGTAAATGGTGGTGTGCAAATGGGTCGTCAGCAAAACTATATGCCCGAACAACCAATTTTCTACTCGCATAAAGTACATGCAGGTATCAATCAGATTAGCTGCTTGTATTGCCATTCTGGGGCGCAACAAAGCAGGCAAGCGATGGTGCCTTCTACTAATGTGTGTATGAACTGTCATAAAGGAATTGCGGAATACACAGGTGCTGCAGAGCACCCATTGGTAACGGCAGAGGGCAAAGAGATTGATGGCACTGCAGAGATTCATAAACTGTATGATTATGCAGGTTGGGATCCTGAGAAAAAAGAATACAAGCGTGATGCTGAAGGAAAAATATTGGCCAAGCCAATAGAGTGGGTAAAAATCCACAACCTACCCGACCACGTTTATTTCAATCACGCGCAGCACACAGCTGTCGGTCAAATTCAATGCCAACGTTGCCACGGAGCAATAGAGGAAATGGACGAAGTTTATCAACACAGTAATTTATCAATGGGATGGTGCGTAAACTGTCATCGTCAGACAAACGTTCAATTCGAAAATAACAATTATTACAGCCTATACACTAAATACCATGCCGAGCTTAAGGCTGGGAAACGTACGGGTGTAACGGTTGAAGATATTGGAGGATTAGAGTGTCAAAAGTGTCACTATTAATAGTAGTTTTCAAATAAGTATTTGTTCAAAAAGCGCAAGGAATAACTTAACCGCTAATTTGTAAAAAATAGTATGAGTCAGAAAAAATATTGGAAAGGTCTTGAAGAACTTAATGAAACTCCTGAACACAATCAGGTGGTGGCCAATGAGTTTAAAGAAGATTTGCCGTTTGATATAAGTGGAGGCTTGCTCCAAGCAGAGACTCCCCGCCGCGACTTTCTTAAATTCTTAGGTTTTAGCACTGCGGCAGCTATGGTGGCTGCAAGTTGCGAAATGCCGGTGCGTAAGGTAATACCTTATGCTATAAAGCCAGAAGATATTCAGCCAGGTATTGCAAATTATTATGCATCTTCTTTTGTAGATGGTGGCGATTATTGTGCTGTTGTTGTAAAAACGCGTGAAGGTCGCCCTATTAAATTGGACGGTAATACCAAATCTTCCATCACAGGCGGTGCTACATCTGCAAGAGTACAAGCTTCGGTTTTGAACCTCTACGATAAAACACGCCTGCGCAAGCCAATGGCTAATGGCAAAGAATCTTCTTTTGCTAACATTGACAAAATTGTTGGCTAAGGTCTTGCCGCTGCATCAGGAAAAATAATCTATCTACTTACCTCCACAATTATCAGTCCAACAACAAAAGCAGTTATAGCTAAGTTTTTGGCCAAATATCCTACAGCGAAGCACGTTACTTACGATTCAATATCGTATTCTGGAATGTTGCTAGCCAATGAAGAAAGTTACGGAAAACGTGCATTGCCTTCTTATCATTTTGATAAAGCGAAAACAATTGTAAGTTTGGATGCTAATTTCTTGGGTACTTGGTTGTCGCCGATAGAATATGCAAGACAATACAGCGCAAGCCGTAATGTTTCTGCAAAAAATTTGAGCATGTCTCGCCATTATCAGATA
>JADLEN010000077.1 GCA_020846105.1 Chitinophagaceae bacterium
GCAACACCAACTTGAGAGTAAGCGATACTCATTCCGCCAGCATAAGATGCCATCATTAACTGGTCGTCACTATCAGAATCCCAAACATCCTTTTTTAAATAAACGTTTTGACACATCTGTAAAGCTTTCTCGCCATAGGACTGGCTGAAAGTATTGAGGAATGTACCATTTAGCGATTCTACACAATGAATATAGCAATCCATCCCTGTATAAAAATTTTGATTTTTTGGCACTCCAGAAATCAAGTCAGGGTCGAGAATAATTTGGTCGAAAGGCGTGAAATCCGAATTCATGCCTAACTTTTTAGTAGGGCCTGTGAGCACACAAGTACGAGACACCTCGGCACCAGTACCCGAAATTGTAGGGATACCAACTTTATAAACAGCTTTGTTTTTAACCAAGTCATAACCTTGATAATCTTGTGCAAGCCCTTCATTGTTCATCATAATAGCTACTGCCTTTGCCAAATCCATTGCAGAACCACCTCCAATACCGATCACACCAGAAACTTTCCCAAATTTAGCTTTTAAGTGCGTTGTAATTTCATCTACATAAGATGTTTTGGGCTCGTGCGTTACATCTACAATTATAAGCTCGTCATTACCAATTAAAGGAATACGAGACAAAAACGATTCGTTGTTTTCAAAATGATGATCTAACAAAAACACCATAGGAAGGCCAATTAATCTTTTTGGTGCAAGAATTTCGTCTAACTGATTGAAACATCCACGACCATAAACCACATAGTCAACCATTTTAAAATTTCTAAATTTCATATTGCTGTATTTATTCTAGTAATAAAATTAAAGCCATCCATTTTTAGTCATTAGATCTTCTGCCCTAACAATGTCTTCGGGGGTATCTATTTCAACACCCATATAATTGCATATAGCCATTTTAATAGCAACTCCATTTTCCAAAAAACGTAGGCATTCTATTTTTTCAGCACTTTCAAGAGGTGACATTTCCCAATTTGTAAAAGCCATCAAAGCCTCTTTGGTAAAAGCATATACACCAATATGCTCATAATAATTTATACTTATTTCTGTATTTCTCGCATAAGGAATCACACTGCGAGAAAAGAAGAGTGCATTATTATTTTTATCTAAAGTTACTTTTACAAAATTAGGGTCCTTTATTAAGTTGGGGTCACTTAATAGTTGTACCAACGAAGCTACTTTTACTTGTTCATTACCCTCAAATAGTTGAAGCAAAGAAGCCAATGGCGCTGCTTGCACAAAAGGCTCATCGCCTTGGATATTTACAAAAACATCAGCATTCAAGTCATTAACAACCTCAGCAATACGGTCTGTACCGCTTTCGTATGCGAACTTGCTTTTAATAGCCAAGCCACCACAACTTTCTATTTCTTTAATAATTTCATCGCTATCACTCACAACTATTACTTGGTCAAATAATGCTGTATTAACTGCTGACTCATAAGTACGGCGAATCACGGATTTGCCTTTGATTTGTGCCAACATTTTCCGAGGAAAGCGAGTGGCCCCAATACGGGCAGGTATTAAAGCAATTGATTTCATATTGGTGTCAAAAGTAAGCTCCAAAAAGGATACTGAAAAATGAAATTAGCGAAGCTGCATTAAAGTGTGCGCCCAAGTATCAGAGTTTGACGTAATGCCAAGATGGTGGCTTTCCAGAGCCATCTGATTTAATTCATTATCCGACATGGAAATAAATTGTAAAAGTCCGTTTCTTATATTTTCAACACTAGCACCATCGCATATGATACCATTATTTTTCAAAAAAACATCGGATGATCCGCATTGCAATGAGACTAATAAAGGAAGCCCTGCAGCTGCAAATTCTTGGACCACAGTACCCCATGGCTCTTCGGCACTACACAAACAAAAAACAGATGCTTTATTTGCGACTATAAATAATTGCTCTTGTGGCAAAAAAGATTGACACAAAACTCCCGGATGCCTAAGCAATGGATGTTGTGTCATAGACCCATTTCCAACAAACTGAATTTGCCAACCATCTAGCTCAGCAGGACTTAACGAGACAAAAGCCTTTAACAGATTTAAAACTTTATGAGACTCCAACCTACCCACGTAAAGAAATTTTTTGAAATATTTTTTAGAAGAATTGGCGTCAAAAATATTAGCAAACATATTAGTATTGGGAGCGTACAAATTATCCAAAACCTTGGATGCATCAAAGCCTAAGCGCATTGCGTAGCTTGCCTGTCTGGGGCCAGGCACCCAAGCATGAGTAAACGATTTTTTAATGGCAAAATGAGCAAACAATACCAAAAACCTTTGCTTAAACGTTCCTTTCCATTGGGTATCCATTGCACAGATGGTGCGCACGCCATTTTTTTTGAGCTGTCTACACCAATTGAGATAAATTGGAAACATCCAACCTGCACAAAAAACTATATCTGGTTGAAAAGAGACAAGGTTTTTTTTAAAAGATTTTTCAGGAAAATGAGCGTAGTACACAATCTGAAGCTCTTTACATTTAGGAATATCATACTGAAAATTTTCTTCTTTTTCTAAGGTGTACACCAGCACCTCCACATCATAAAGTGTGCATAAAGATTTAATACCCGACAACAAAAACGGCTGTAACTGAGCAGTAAGAAAAAGTAAACGAGTAGGCATATCTGCGCAAAGATAATTGTACATAGCTCATAAAATAATACCTTAGCCAACTACTAGCACGCAATGAAGTTTATTATAAATACTACAAACCTACAAAGTGGAGGCGCATTACAAGTAGCTATAAATTTGCTTCGCGAATGGCAAAGCGCTACAACGCACAGTTTCCACGTGCTTCTTTCGCCACAAATGGCAGCCATGATAGAGAAGCAAAAATTTACAGAAAATTTTATTTTCCATGCTTTTAAATGTAATCCAACAAAGAGTATTCTTTCCTTTATAACCTTTAAA
>JADLEN010000078.1 GCA_020846105.1 Chitinophagaceae bacterium
AGCTTATGTTTTTAGTATTATCACTTACAAGCAACGTATTTTCTTTTACGAATGCTGTATATTTGCCTATTAGCAGCGTATAATACGCTACCAGCAAGCGATAATCTTTAAGAATCTAGCACTTATGAAAACAGCACCTTACCATTGCACTCAGTCGCTACTCTATGTAGTTGTGCGTAAGGGTTGGTATTCTTTTCTCCAGCACCTAAGTGCTTTCGAGGGCTATCGTGGCTACTACAATGCGGCCTATGCAGCCAATGCCCTTGCCGCCCTAGATGCTGCCGAGCGCCTACCCGATGCGCAAGCACGCTACGCCAATACCGAGGTGCACCGTACCGAGTTGATAGCCCTAGGCAAAGACTGTATGGCGCATTGGCAAAGCCTCAAAAGGTACACGGCCACTAGCTTTGCCGCAGATACCTGCCAGGCCCGCTACGACGAGGCCGGTGCCAAATACTACATCAAGGCGCGCAACAACAATTGGAAAGCAATACAGTCTATGAACGTTTCGGCGGCCAATTTTATAGCCACGCACCTTGCGGTATTGCTTGCGGGCAACAATATGCCAGCCACTTTTGGGGCTGCCTATGCTGCTACTAGTGCGGCTTTTGCGGCCAAGTTTCAGCAATTTATAGCCAGCGAAGAGCAGGCCTACAACGATACGGTGGCCAAAGCCACTGCCAACAACGAGGTGTACAATACGCTCATCACTATGTTCAAAGATGGGCAAGAATTGTTCAAAAAAACGGAAGGTATCCGTAGGCAATTTGTGTTCGACAAGGTGCTTGCAATGCTAAAAAACCAACCTGTGCCTACTACCGAAAACCAACAACAGCTATAGCACCCTCCACCGCGTGAGCGAGCGCAGCATCTGGGCACGCCCAAAATTATCCAATACCCATTTTCAATGTTCCTTTCTGTCTTTTTGCTTTAGCTTTGTGCTATGGCAAAAAAGGCGGCAACGACGAGCAAAAAAGCATCAAATATCCCCGATAGCATTTTCATAAAAGGGGCGCGGATGCACAACCTCAAGAATATTGATGTGCGGATTCCGAAGAACAAATTTATAGTCATCACAGGGGTGAGCGGTAGTGGCAAATCGTCGCTGACGATGGACACGCTCTTTGCCGAGGGGCAAAGAAGATATGCCGAAAGCTTGAGCTCCTACGCACGCCAATTCTTGATGCGGATGGACAAGCCCGATGTGGATTATATCACGGGCATCTGCCCTGCCATAGCCATCGAGCAGAAAGTGACCACCCGCAGTCCACGCTCTACGGTGGGCTCTATGACGGAGATTGCCGACTATATGCGCCTGCTTTTTGCACGTGTGGGCAAGACTTTTTCGCCCATCTCGGGCAAAGAGGTGAAGAAAGATACGGTGAGCGATGTGGTAGATTTTATACAGTCGCTACCGCTCAAAACGAAGGTGCAAATCATTGTGCTGCTCACTACGCGCTTTGGGCGTACAGTGCTCGAAGAGCTAGATATACTGATGCAAAAAGGATTTTCGCGGGTGTATATCAAAGGCGAAAACGACAACAAACCGATACGCATAGAAGAGCTTCTTTCTGAAGACAACAAAATAAAAATAGACCCGAAAAAGACTTTTCTGCTCATAGACCGCATAGTGGTAAAAGACTTCGACGACGACGACTTGCACCGCTTGGCAGATAGTATTCAGACTGCTTTTTACGAAAGCGAGGGCGACTGCCTGCTAGAAATAGACGACGAGAAAATAGAAAAGTTCAACAATCGTTTCGAGGCAGACGGCATCAAGTTTGAAGAGCCAAGCCCCAATCTTTTCTCCTTCAACAATCCTTATGGCGCTTGCCCGGTGTGCGAAGGTTATGGGCAAGTGTTGGGTATAGACCCCGAGCTGGTGATACCCAACAAGAAACTGAGTGTGTACGAAGGGGCCGTTGCCTGCTGGAAGGGCGAAAAGATGATAGAATGGCAAAAAGAGTTCATTCGCGCAGCGGCAAAAATAGAATTCCCGATACACAAACCTATTGCGAAGCTGAGTGCGGCAGAATACAAAATATTGTGGGAAGGAACGAGTAGCATTCGCGGCATCGCAGACTTCTTCGAGATGGTGGAGCAGAACCTTTACAAGATACAATACCGCATAATGCAGGCACGCTATCGTGGGCGCACCGTTTGCCATAGTTGCAAGGGTAGTCGCTTGCGCAAAGATGCCGAATACGTGAAAATAAATGGCGATACCATAGGCAATCTGATGGAAATGCCTGCGGCAAATGTGTATGATTGGGTAGCCAAGCTAAAGCTAAACAAGAGCGACGAACAGGTAGCGCAGCGCATCGTAATAGAACTAAACCAAAGACTAAAAACACTGATAGACGTGGGGCTTACCTACCTCACGCTCAATCGCCAAGCAAATACCCTAAGCGGTGGCGAGAGCCAAAGGATACAGCTCACCCGTTTCCTTGGTAGCAACCTCAGCGATAGTCTATACATCCTCGACGAGCCGAGTATTGGCTTGCACCCCCGCGATACCGAAAGGCTGATAGGCGTGCTCAAAAACCTCCGCGACCTAGACAATACCGTCATCGTAGTAGAGCACGACGATATGATGATGCGCCACGCCGACCACATTATAGATATGGGGCCATTGGCAAGCCACCTGGGCGGCGAGGTAATAGCAGAGGGAGATTTTGACAGTATTGTGAACAATGAAAATAGCCTTACCGGCAAATACCTTTCTGGAAAGCTAAAGATAGAAGTGCCGAAGGTACTGCGCAAAGCAAATGGTTTTTTGGAGCTGAAGAATTGCACGCAGAACAACCTGAAAGATATAGATGTGAAGTTTCCGCTTGGCTTGCTCTGTGTGGTTACGGGTGTGAGTGGTAGTGGCAAAACTACTTTGGTAAAACAAATACTCTACCCTGCCCTGCTGCGCCACTTGGGCGAAAGCAGCGACCGCCCGGGTGCTCACCTAGACCTTGTGGGCGATATAAAACAAATAGCTGCGGTAGAAATGATAGACCAAAACCCGATTGGTAAGTCCTCGCGCAGCAACCCTGTGACCTACGTGAAGGCGTGGGACGAGGTGCGGAAGCTTTTGGCAAAACAACCCCTATCGAAAATGCGGGGCTTTGCAGAAAAACACTTCTCCTTCAACACTGATGGTGGTCGCTGCGATACTTGCAAAGGCGATGGAGAAGTAGTGGTGGCGATGCAGTTTTTGGCAGATGTGCATTTGCTTTGCGATAGCTGCAAGGGCAAAAGATTTAAAGACGAGGTGCTAGAAGTAACCTACAAAACCAAAAACGTAAGCGACATACTAGGTATGAGTGTGGACGAAGCAATTGATTTTTTTAAAGACGAGAAGAAAATAGCAGCTGCCATCCAACCCTTGTCGGATGTAGGGCTTGGCTATATAAAGCTAGGACAAAGCAGCGACACCATTAGCGGTGGCGAGGCACAGCGGGTAAAGCTTGCATCATTCCTTGGGCGTGGTACTAGCAAGCAAAAGATGCTCTTCATCTTCGACGAACCTACTACAGGCCTTCACGCCCACGATATTACTAAGCTCTTACAATCTTTCAATGCACTGATAGAAAAAGGACATTCCATTATCATTATCGAGCACAATACCGATGTGATAAAAAGTGCCGACTGGGTAATAGACCTTGGCCCCGAAGGTGGTGTAGGCGGTGGCACGCTACTCTACGCTGGCATCCCCGAAGGGTTGAAAAAGGTAAAGGAAAGTTTTACAGGGAAGTATTTGTAAATGCTTTAGGAATCCTATTTTTGATTAAATAAAATTCACATAATTATGAAAAAGTCAATCATCACCCTTTCTTTTTTAAGCACTGCAATGCTCAGTTTTGCACAAGAAGTAACGATCAAAAAAGACATTATTTACAAAAACGGCGAACCATATTGTAAAATGATCAAAAAGGGTTCTATTGTGAAAGACTATACCCTCAGCACTTTAGAAGGGACGACTTTTTTAGAGCTTCGCTACAACGTCAAAGA
>JADLEN010000079.1 GCA_020846105.1 Chitinophagaceae bacterium
ATTTTTACCTATGATACCTAGCCTTTCGCCTTTGTTGAAGGTGTAGTCAAAGCCTTTGAGTATTACCTTTTCGCCAAAGGATTGATACACTTTTTTGAGCTCTGCAATTTTGCCACCCAAGCGGTTCATTTTTATTTGTAGGCTTACTTTATTGTCGTCACTTCTTTTTTTTGCTACGGCTTCTATTTCGTAAAAATTATCTTGCCTGCTTTTGGATTTTGTCGTACGTGCTTTGGGTTGTTTGCGCATCCACTCTAGCTCTTTTCGAAACAAGTTTTTGGCTTTGTCTATGGTAGCCATATCACTGTCTAGCTTTGCCGCCTTTTGCTCCATGTAGGTTTCATAGTCGCCTTTGTAAAAGTTGATAGTGCTGCCATCGATCTCCCAAATATGGTTGCACACGGCATCTAAGAAATAGCGATCATGGGTTACCAATAGTAGTGTTATTTTTTCTTGGTTGAGGTAATGCTCTAGCCACTCTACCATAGCCACATCTAGGTGGTTGGTAGGTTCATCCATTATCAGCAGCGTATGCTTGTGTTCAAAGCCAATATCGATAAGGGTTTGTGCCAAGGCTACTCTTTTTCTTTGACCGCCAGATAGCGTACCTACAATTTGGTTGAGGTGGTGGATATTGAGCTTGCCCAGAATCTGTTTCACTTTCGTGTCAAATTCCCAAGCGTTGAGCTCGTCCATTTTCTCTAGTGCGTCCGACATCATTGTGCCATCGTCTTCGGTGGCTTCGCAAGCCAATTCGTAGTCACGGATAGCGCCAACAATAGGGTGTTTGGCGTGGAATATATTATCGAGGATAGAGCGGTCTTCGTCAAATTTTGGATCTTGCTCAAATAGGGCAACACTCACTTCTTTGTGTATCCAAGCCTTGCCGCTATCGGCCACGTCTTGGCCCGAAAGTATTTTGAGGAGGGTAGATTTGCCACTACCATTTTTGGCAATAATGGCTATTTTATCGCCTTCATTAATATTGAAACTGATGTTGCTGAAAAGGGGTTTTATTCCGAAAGATTTGGTCAGATTGTCGACACTTACATAATGCATAGCTTGCAAAGATACTTTAGCATGCTTGTATTATAAGGTATGCCTTATCTTCGTGTCTATATTATTTTACAATCACGGAATCCAAAACCCTTTTTTATGTATAAGTGTCGTATTGTATTGATGCTATTTGCATTGCTATCGCTTGCTGCTTGTCGCAAAAAGCCATTACCTGTTACCGCCAACCCTACACCTACTCCGGTGCCTGAGGCTACCACGGGTACTATTACTTTTAAGATAAATAATGTGGTAGGTGCAAGACCCTTGGTATTAGGAGACTCTGCCCTGTATGCATTGCCCAACGGCGATTCTTTTATGGTCCATACCTTTAACTATTACCTTAGCAATATGGTACTTACTACCGAGCAAGGACTGCAATTTGTAGTGCCAGAAAGTTATTACCTTTTAAGAGCAGGCAGCCCCGAGTCCTTGCAATTCGTTATTACAGACGTGCCTTTTGGCAATTACAAATCCATCGATTTTTTGATAGGCGTAGATAGTGTTCGCAACTTTAGTGGCGCACAAACGGGTGCATTAGACCCTCAGTATGGTATGATATGGAGCTGGAACACGGGCTACATTATGGCCAAGATGGAAGGTTACTCGCCACAATCGGGCAACCCCAATAAGTCTATTTCTTTTCATATTGCAGGCTTCAAAGGGGCTTACAATGTGATACAAAGCCAGCAATTTGCGCTGCCCAGCGCAGCTAGCGTATCGGCTAGTCACAATGCAGCTATAAATATGACTGCCGATGCGGCTATATGGTTTCAGGCACCTGCCTTTCCTGGTTTTGCATCGCTCTCCGATGTGGGTGTAGAGGGTGCCAAAGCATATAATATTTCGCTAAATTATGCCAGCATGCTGCGCATCGATTCGGTACATTAATCAAGTTTTTTATTTATGAACAACAACAGAATTACACAACTGCTAGGAATCCAATACCCTATTATCCAAGCAGGTATGATATGGGCTAGCGGTTGGCGCTTGGCCTCGGCAGTGTCCAACGCTGGTGGCCTAGGGCTTATAGGTGCAGGCAGTATGTATCCTGATGTATTGCGCGAGCATATCCAAAAATGCAAAGCCGCTACCAACAAGCCATTTGGCGTAAACGTGCCACTGCTTTACCCTAATATAGAAGAGATAATGGCCATCATTATCGAAGAAAAAGTACCCATTGTTTTTACCTCTGCTGGCAACCCAAAAACTTGGACCAGCATGCTCAAAGAAAAAGGTATTATTGTGGTGCATGTAGTATCTAGTGCCAAATTTGCCCTTAAGTGCCAAGACGCAGGCTGCGATGCTGTAGTGGCCGAAGGTTTTGAAGCCGGTGGACACAATGGTCGCGAAGAAACCACCACACTTTGCCTTATACCTTCTGTGCGCCAAGTGTTGCAGATACCCCTTATTGCTGCAGGTGGCATTTATGATGCACGAACCATGCTAGCAGCCATGATTATAGGTGCAGATGCTGTGCAGATAGGTAGCCGCTTTGTGGCTACGCCAGAAGCTTCGTCGCACCAAGATTTTAAAACATCCGTGGTAAATGCCAAGGAGGGCGATACCATGTTGAGTATTAAAACACTTACCCCTGTGCGCCTACTTGCCAACCCATTTGCGCAGCAAATACAAGCCGCCGAAAGGGATGGTGCTAGTAAGGATGAGCTCAATGAAATATTGGGCAGAGCCCGTGCCAAAAAAGGAATGTTTGAGGGAGATATGCTGGAGGGCGAACTAGAAATAGGGCAGGTAAGCGCAATGATATCGGATATAAAACCTGCAGCACAAATTGTATCGGAAATAATGAATGATTTTGAAATGCTCGTTAAGAACCCTTTGGGCATTTAAGAGCTGCTGCCAATGGCTTATTTTCTTAATTCACTTTGAAAACTTTTATGAATTTAAAAACCTTCAACCGCAAGACGGATAAAGACAGAAAGCCGCTTAAAGCTTTTCTGAAAAAGCTAGACAAGCTAGTACCCGAAGATATGCCCCTGATAGTGGCCGAAGAAGATGCCAAAATGTGGGCAGAAACGGATTGCCTAAGCTGTGCCAACTGTTGTAAAAAAATGACGCCGACCTTTACCAAAGAGGATGTGCAGCGTATTTCGGCACATTTAGGAATGACAGCGCTTGCATTTAGAAAGAAATGGCTGTACAAAGAGGAGGGTACTGGCGATTGGATGAACACAAGCATCCCATGCCAATTTTTAGGTACCGACAACATGTGCAGCATTTACGAAGTGCGCCCTGCCGACTGTGCCGAGTTTCCGCACCACCACAAGCAGCCATTTGATAGCTACAACGACACCTTTACCCAAAATCTAGATTATTGCCCCGCTACCTACAACTTGGTACAGCGCCTCAAAAAACGTGTAGAAAAAGAGTACGTGTGGTAGATGATTATTGACAAAATTTAGTTGACAGATTTTTTTAACGGACTATCCCTTTTGCCGCATCTTAAATCCGATGCGGCATTTTTAGTTTTTACAGTGCAGCTATTCTGGGGTTTAGACTTAGTGTCTCGCACCACATTAGGCTTTCAAAAAAATTATCCTAATTTTAAAAGCAACAATAATCTACCGCGCTATGAAATTCAAGGGCTCAATGTTCCTCCTATTTATATTTTTATGGGCTATGCAGGCTATGGCGCAGGTACACAATTATCTGAAGATTAATGTGCAAGACCCACAAGACTACCCAAAGCATATTGCTTATTTGGTGGGCCAAGACCCCAAAATAACTTTTGTGATACACGGCAGCTACCTAAGCGATACAGATGCGGTAGTAGCGCAGCTGGGCCTAGGCAAGTATCGCCGGCAAGTGTTGTGGAGCACGGCCCGCTACGATTCGCTCTCGAAGGTGGAGAAGTCGGAGCTGGTGCAGTTTTATGGCAAGGACGAGCTGAATAGGTGTGTGTTGCAATACTTGCACTATCAGGCGCCCAAGCCTAGCGACTCCTTGTGTTTTGGTAGCTTGCCGGCCAGCATGAGTTTTAAAGATTATGCACAGTTTTTTGTAATAACGGATTATAGTAGCAACAAGCAATTTGTGTATTACAAAAAATACCGCAAGCTAATGGAGGTGAGCATTGGCAGCAATATGGAGCGTAGTGTACTGGTACCATTTGCCAAGTATCCGCAGCTACACAAGTTGTATACCTATCAATATGCCGATACGGCTTTGGAGCGCCCATCGGTATTGTCGCTATGCCCTGTAGACGATACGAGCCTGATAGGGGTATTGCGCTATTATTATGTGCATCGCAAGCCTTTTGCGCCTGCAGTTTTTGTGCCTTTTTACAATGTGCTAAAGGTGAATATGCATGGCCCCAATCGCAGCTACATTTACAATTTGGCAACCCCTATAGATGAGCACAAATTTTATTGGCCAATATTGGTGGCACAAGGCCAATATTATGCCCCCATTGTTGTTGGCTCGGTAGCTAGCCTAAGCAGCGAGAATACGCCACACAACCTAGCTAGGATAAAGCTTTCAGAAAAAACCTATGGCTACGATACCTTTACTGCGGCTACCCTCAATCCCTACCTTATAAACAACAAAATATACCAAAACTTCAACGAGTATTTTGCCAGTAATGGCTACTTCATTATGCGTTTATCGAACTATATTTTGGAGCTAGCTACCAACAAAAAAGTATACCTACCTTTTGCGGATACCTTGTATACAGGTTTGCGGATGTACGGCATGTCGCAAGGGCCGCATTACGGCGTTATTGATTTTAAATACAACAGCCAGGAGCGCAAATTTTACCTGCTTTATATCCTCGGTGGTGCTATGTATTATGCTAGCTTACCGCTTGGCGATAGTGCTTTTGATAATAACCAAAAGCTGTATGAGCTCAATGGGTATTTTTCTAAAAAGAAAAGCGGCATTTGCATGAGCCACGATGGAAAGCAACTGATATACTTGCTTAAAAAACAATACTGTTTTGCGGTACAAAGTGCCGCCCAAGTGCAGGCTACAGCCCAAGCCTACCAAGACGACCCAATGGGTTATTAAAAAATAAGATGATTTTTTTTAGGGGAGCAAATAGCTGATAAGTTGTTTGTTTGCCAAAAGGCTTTGCTAATATTGCCAAAAGGATATTTGCCAAAAAATGATACACACAGAATATTTGATAGTGGGTGGTGGAATAGCAGGCACATTGCTAAGCTATGAGCTATTGTGCGCAGGCAAATCTGTATATCTTGTAAATGACGAAAAGCCACAAGCAGCAAGCCTTGTAGCGGCAGCATTGCTAAATCC
>JADLEN010000080.1 GCA_020846105.1 Chitinophagaceae bacterium
TGAACAAAATTATATTGTTCGGTCAATAAATGCACCAACTCTATGAGGCGTCCTTTGCTACGGTTGTTTTCTACCACACCATCACGTATGTGGCGTACAGGGCTTACGGTAAAAATGACTTGTGCCTTTGGGTTTTTTTGTTGCAAAAGCAAAAGCATTTCTTGCTTCGCCATCAGCATGGTTTCCACAGGTAAAAGGCGTTTTTCAAACCATTGGCTAGGCGCGCGGTGGTTGTTGGATACAGGTCTGTTTCCTTCTTTCAGAAAATACTGAAACGATGAGCCAAGGGTTATAATTATCCAATCGGTGTCTGTAATAAAACTTGCTGCAGCTGTTTGCTCATCATTTATTTTGCCCAATGCTACTTCAGCATCTGTATCCGAAAATCGAGTGTGATGATCCCAGCTGTGCCATAGCTCTTGCAGGTAGCAAAGCTCCGAGCTTTCGTATTGTCTATTGTTGAGATAGCCAATCATACTTTGGGCTACACTCATTGGAGTGAAAATAATGCCATTTGGATTGCTACACACCGAGAAGCGATGTTGCTCCAAACGCTCTGTCATATGCTCTGTAAAGCAAGAGCCCAGCAACAAAAGCTTCTGTCCATAACGTATTGGCTGTGCCAACTTAGGTATCTGAATATCAATCTGAGATTTCATTGGCTGTGTATTTTAGGAAAAGCTTTCAAAAGTAATAAACAATTTCAGCAATCGCTTTTGCCATTAATGCAGTAGCAAGCCTATAATTGCTCATTAAGCATTATTTTTACCACCTTAATATTATAGCCACAGCGCACAAGCACAATAATGAAAGTAACCGAGCATATCAAACAAGCTAAAAAACCAATTATATCCTTAGAAATATTGCCTCCAGCCAAAGGCAAGGGCATTGATTCTCTTTTCAAGGTATTAGATTCTTTTGTAGAGTTTAAGCCTTCCTTTATCAATGTTACCTACCACCGTGCCGAACAATTGTTTAAAAAACGTGCAGACGGTAATTTTGAGCGGGTAGAAATACGCAAAAGACCAGGGACCGTGGGTATTTGCGCAGCTATTATCAATAGATATAATGTAGATGCTGTACCACATATGATTTGCGGAGGTTTTAGCAAAGAAGAAACCGAGAATGCACTAATAGATCTTCATTACTTAGGTGTGCGCAATGTGCTAGCCTTGCGTGGAGATGCTGCTGCCAACGAAAAATTCTTTACCGCACACCCCAATGGACACCGCTATGCCGAAGATTTGGTAGGCCAGATTACAGGGCTGAACAAGGGTATTTATCAAGAGTCTGATATTATAGATGGCCTTCAGAGTGATTTTTGTATTGGTGTGGCTGGCTATCCCGAGAAGCATTTCGAGTCGCCTAACCTAGATACTGATATTCATTTTCTAAAAAAGAAAATAGAACTTGGTGCCGAGTATGTGACTACGCAAATGTTTTTTGAAAACCAACATTATTATAACTATGTGCAGAAATGTCGCGAAAATAATATTGACATTCCTATCATTCCAGGGCTCAAGCCTATTACCAACAAGAAACAATTGAGTATTGTTCCGAGTATTTTTAATGTAGATATCCCATTGGCATTATCTAAGGAATTGCTCAACGCCAAAACAGACCAAGCTTGCGAGCAGATTGGTGAAGAATGGTTGCTGGCGCAATGCCGCGACTTGTTGAAAAGTGGTACACCCATTTTACACTTTTACACGCTAGGCAAGCCGCATATTATCGAGAATGTATTGCGTCAATTATTTTAATAAATAAAAATTGAGCGCGCATTTCTTTTAGGCCTGGTTTCTTATTTGATAAGATTACTTTGCAACAGTGAAAAAGATTAAAGAAAGGTATAAATGCCATAGCGCATGATAAACTATAAGGCGATACCCAAAAAAAACAAATACAGCAAAATATGAAAGTAGTATTATTTGCAGGCGGCCGAGGCACAAGAATAGCAGAAGAATCTGTATTGCGCCCCAAACCAATGATAGAAATTGGTGGCAAGCCCATCTTGTGGCATATCATGAAAAGCTACGCCGCTTATGGGCATAATGAATTTATCATTTGCCTTGGCTATAAAGGTGCAATGATTAAAGAGTACTTTATCAATTATTTTATGCACAATGCCGACGTGACTGTAGACCTTGCTACAAACTCGCTGGAGGTGCACAACAATTTTGCTGAGCCCTTTAAAGTATCCTTAATAGAAACAGGCTTAGATACTATGACAGCCGGACGACTACGAAGGGTATTGCCCTATGTGGGCAACGAGCGTTTTATGCTTACCTATGGCGACGGGCTTTGTAATGTTGATATCAACAAACTAATAGCCTTTCATGAAGCTGCGGGTAAAATATGTACTATGACTGCCATACAAGCAAATAGCAGATTTGGCGTTATTAATATGGAAGAGAATGGGCTCATCAATGGTTTTGAAGAAAAACCAAAAGATAGTGGCACGTGGATCAATGGTGGATTCTTTGTTTTGGAGCCATCCATTGCACAGTACCTACACGATGGGGCAGATGATGAAATGTGGGAGCGACAGCCGATGAATGACTTAGCCAAAGATGCACAAATAGCAGCTTTTAAGCACCATGGATTTTGGAAATGTATGGATACGATACGGGAACGTGAAGAGTTAGAAGAAATGTGGCTGGGTAAGCCTGCTTGGAAAAACTGGTAATACAAAAACAATGGTAGCACTATTAAGACAAAAGTATAAAGGCAAGCGCGTGTTTCTTACTGGCCATACAGGCTTCAA
>JADLEN010000081.1 GCA_020846105.1 Chitinophagaceae bacterium
GCTTTTGGTAGGCTAAGGCTTTCGAAAGTAGCAGTAGTTTGTGCAGAAGCCAAAGCAGAAATGGCTAGGCAGGAAATGGAAAGTAAAAATTTGCGCATTGCGTTTGTTTTTTTAAATGAATAACAAACTACTCAGCAAGAAAAAAAAATACAGGAGAGAAGAGATTAAATAAAGCTACTGTGCACGGTAGCCTATTTGCGCTCATCACCTGTGCTCTATAATCCCGAAAGCAGTGATTTTAATGGCTTGGGTAGGTCTTCTGACTCGTTTCACTTTTGCGCCTTCCCATCCATTTATACATTTTGTTGCGGACAGTGGCTTTTGAAGTATTTTGCAAAAGCAGTTAATGAAACTTACAGCATCGGGTAATGTTCAGGATTTACACCTGATTCCCTTTTAATCTTTTCCGAAGAAAAGAACCTAAGCTGCGGCAAAAGTAGTTTTTAAAATTTGGAAAGAAAAAAAATGTTAAGAATATTTTACCGAAGCTTGCTTCTGTAATTGTGTAAATTTGCCCGCACAACAATGAATAAAATCATTATGAATATACGTTACCAGATAATCTTTTCAGCAATTTTAAGTTTAGTTATCAGCTTGCCGGCTGCCGCACAAAAACGTGAAAAAAATAAGGATAAAGAAGAAAGTATTTATGATATAGACACCCTTTTGCAGCCCGTACCGATGCAGCGGAGTTTGTTTTTCGACAAGGTGAGTAAACAACAAAAACGCGCCGACCTTTCGGATGGTGTTGCAGATAATTATATTCGTATTGCCGAAGATGAAGAAGGAAGCCGAATACTAACCAATAGCCTACTTAAAGGCGTGAGTAGTATTCAGATAATGATTGAAAATTTGCCAATCTCAGATAAGTTTTCAGAGAACCAAACCAAACTTGGCTACCATCGTGCATTAGAAAATGTGGTAGCACAGTTCAACGACGACAAGGGCCTTACACCTATTTATTTCAAAAAGCTGGTCAGCAATTTTAGGCAAATGGTGATAGCCAAATACGAAGGCACACTCAAAGACTTTGTTGCAAACAATATCAATATTTATTCACTCAGCAATAGTCAGTTGCTCAATGAGGAGGACAAAGATATTCTTTGTCAAGAAATAGGCAAGCAAGATGCAACCTTGCTTATTAAGAAGCTGCCCGAATTTGCCAACAAACCTTGTGCCGATGTGGTGCTTGCTGGTGCAGCAAGACTAGCGCCAGACGATGTTTTCAACTATGCTACCTCTACCAGTGTAAGTATCCAAAATGCGCTAAATAGAAATACAGACCCACTTGTAAAAACCATTGTTAGAATTGCGAAAGAATCCAAATCGCCACTTAAAGCAAAAACTTTTTTGAGTGATATTCACAACAACAAATTGAGCATAGCTGAGGTGGATAAAATCACAGACAATCAAGATATGTTTTTCAAAAATTTGGTGCGTCTTAAAATTGAAGGAAAGGTATTGGGCAGCAGTAGCATAGATGGAGAGTTGGAATACAGAGCACTAAGAGATTACGTGCGGGTGATGGATGAGCTGCACGAAAAGACAGAAGCGGTCCGTTTTAAATGTATTGAAGCACTAAGCCCAGAAGCAATTTATTACATCATTGTTTTCGGGCAAGAAGAGATCTATACAAGCTCATTTACTGGGGCATTCAAAAGATTGTTGGAAAAAGTGAAGCCTTTGAAAGGTGAAGAGTTTTTAGAAAAACTACATTATGACAAGTTTCGTACATTCATCAGAATGTCTGCTGGGTTTGGTCGATTAGACCAGTTTTTAGCAATATTTTCTGAAGACAAAAAGCAAAAGTTGATGAGCGATTTTGTGGCGAACTTAGGCAATGGTAAAGAGGATGAGCTAGAAGATGCCGTAGATGTTGCTGATGCTTTTGGTAGTATCGAAGACTCCGCGTTGATTGACTTTTTGCGACAAGAGGTGAAAATAAATTATGAGCAAGCTTATAAAAAAAGAAGTGTAAAAGGAATGAAAGTTTATGCCTTATTGGCTACACTTTTTGATGGGGCAAAAGAAAATATGAATGATGAAGCTGCTGCTGAGCGTTCTAAAAAATTAAATTTGCCACCAATAAATTTTGTGCCATACAACAAATTAATAGACGATGACAGCGCTGTAGTAGAGCAATTTTTCTTTTATGGTGATGAAGATGGAAAGATGTCTTACAATAGTTTCTTAAGCAACTTTCGTGGTAATAATTGGAAAATTACAACTAGTAAATATTGGGTAAATATCAAAGCTACTACTGGCAAGCCCATAAATGTTTTTGCCAATCTACCCTTGTCCGAACCCGATGACGAAGAAGCCCAAAAGGCATTGAACAAATACATGGATGAACAAAAGATTCACCCAACAATACTTGTACATCGCGGCCATAGTTACCATTTGCCCACTACTTTAGAGCGCCTTAGCAATCGCACCAAAGTTGTAGTGCTAGGCTCTTGTGGCGGATACCACAACCTTGCCACAATTCTTAATAACTCTCCCGATGCCCAAATAATTTCGACAAAACAAACAGGAGCGATGGCGATAAACGAGCCCATCTTGCGTGCACTCAATGACAACCTAAGTGAGGGGGTAGATGTGAATTGGGTGAATATGTGGAAAAGACTAGAGGGTGAATTTAAAGGAAAAACAAGTGAAGGCATGTTTAAAGATTATGTGCCACCGCACAAAAATTTGGGTGCCATTTTTATTAAGGCATACCGCCGCCTCGATGCAAGCAATGGTTAATAAAACATTATAATTTAGAAAATAGAATACAGGTTATGAAAAAAATAATTTCAATTTTATTATTTGTAACAATTGTTACGGCTATAAATGCAAGCTGTTACAAAGACAATAAAGAGTCTATGTACCCAAGCACTGGTATATGCGACACGACTGCCGTAACATTTGGCAATGACATTAAAAGCATTATCAACAACTCATGTGCTACAAGTGGCTGTCACAATGCTTCTGCAGCTGGAGGCTATAATTTGACTAGCTATGCAGGTGTCAAAACCATGGTGGACAACAACGTGTTTTTAACTGTTATAGAATCGGGCTCGATGCCCAAAAATGCTTCTAAACTTGACGATTGCAGCATCAATAAGGTTCGTAGTTGGATAAGCAAGGGTGCTCTTGATAATTAATAATCTATTCGTTTATGAAAATAAAAATACAAAGCATCCTCATTCTTGCATTTAGTTTTGGCATAATAATGCCTAACAATATTTTGGCTCAAAATAGTAGTACTGATGAACTTTCAAAATTGTTGGACGAGAGCAATGGCGCGCCTAAAAAAGAACACACCTTTGGGGCTTTCAAAACCACTAGAATCATTAATGGGCATAGTATAGAAAATACAGGCAAAGGTGTGCTAGATTTTAAAATTTCGCATCGCTTTAGCTCTATTAGTGGCGGTGTTCATGAGTTTTTCGGACTTGATGGTGCCACACTGCGATTGGGCTTTGATTATGGACTTACAGATGCTATAACTATAGGGGTGGGCCGCAGCTCGCTATATAAAGAATATGATGGTTATGTAAAAGCAAAGCTATTGAGGCAAACTACCAATGACCAAATGCCAATAAGCCTAAGCTATGTGGGTGGAATGTCGCTTGCCTCGCTGTCGTCCGACAAATTGCTTGGTAGGCCATTGGTAAGCCCCGAAAAATATCCTTTCAGTAATCGTTTGTTTTTTTTCAATCAAATACTTTTAGCTCGAAAATTCAGTAATACATTTACTTTTCAATTGATGCCAACACATGTGCATTACAATTTTGTAAACACGGCAGCAGAGCCCAATGATATTATAGCGCTTGGTGCTGGTGGACGTATAAAGTTGAATAAACGGGTAACACTAAACTTGGAATATTTCTATCAATTTACCCAACTAATTGGTACTACAAATTCGCTCAGCGTAGGTTTTGATATCGAAACTGGTGGTCATGTTTTTCAATTACATTTCACCAATTCTGCGGGAATGACCGAACGAACTTTTGTAGGACAAACTACAGATAAATGGAATAATGGAGGTTTTCGATTTGGGTTCAACATCGCAAGGGTTTTTACAATAGTAAAACCAAAAGAATTTGAAAGCGCCAAGAAGAAAGTTTGGTAAATATTTGTACCCACCAAAAACGCTACATAAAGCCAAAAACATTTATTTGTTTTTGGCTTTTTTCTTTGCATAAAAATATGCTTGTAATATATTGAAAATGAATAACTCAAGCCGTCAATACTGCACTTCTAGCGGTTTTGAAACAACAAATTGATATTAAAAATTTTCAAACAAATAGCATTAATTTTTATTGTGTATTCTATTGTTTTTATATTGTTTAATTATATTTTGGCACTTATCCACAGCCTGTTATAATCTTCAGTTTGTTAGGGAAAATCTTTTAGATAATTTCGTTGCCGTTCCTCTGAAAAATCAACTCGACAATTTTAAATACCCAAAATATATAAGCATAATTATGGCAAATACTACCCAAACTGGCAAAGGGCTTAGCTTTCAAAGGCATTGTACCAAAGACGAAGTAAGCGTTTACGATCAGTTCAAATACGACTACCGCAGTTCTATTATTCGCAACCCCAATGGCGAAAAGGTTTTTGAAATGACCGATGTAGAAGTACCCGAAAATTGGTCGCAAATAGCCACCGATATTTTGGCGCAAAAATATTTCCGCAAAGCAGGTGTGCCACAGCCCGACGGTACTTTGGGTCGCGAGACTTCTATCAAACAAGTTGCGCATCGTTTGGCCGATTGTTGGAAAACTTGGGGTAGCAAATACGGCTATTTTGCAAGTGATAAAGATGCACAAGTTTTCTACGACGAGTTGGTGTATTCTATTATGCTACAAAGTTGCGCGCCCAATTCGCCACAATGGTTCAACACGGGTTTGTTCAATAGCTATGGCATCAATGGTAAAGCGCAAGGTCACTATTATGTAGAGCCTACAACTGGCAAATTAGAAAAATCTAAAAACGCTTACGAGCGCCCTCAGCCGCACGCTTGTTTTATCCTTAGTGTGGATGATGACTTGGTAAACGAAGGCGGAATAATGGATCTTTGGGTGCGCGAAGCACGCATTTTTAAATACGGAAGTGGGGTAGGAACTAACTATTCTAACATTCGTGCCGAAGGCGAAAAACTAAGTGGTGGCGGTACTTCTAGCGGTTTGATGAGCTTCTTGAAAATTGGTGACCGTGCTGCTGGTGCTATCAAAAGCGGTGGTACTACACGCCGTGCAGCCAAAATGGTGTGCTTGGATTTAGACCATCCCGAGGTGCTTGATTTTATAGATTGGAAAGTAGAAGAAGAGAAAAAAGTAGCCGCACTAATAGCTGCCGGTTATGCAAGCGATTACGAAGGTGAAGCGTACAAAACTGTTTCGGGTCAAAACTCAAATAATTCTGTTCGTATCCCTAATGAATTTTTCCGTCAACTCACAAACGGTGGCGATTGGGAAATGACAGGACGTAGCGATGGCAAGGTGATGCGTAAGATTCCTGCAAGAGAATTGTTCGACAAAATTTCTTATTCGGCTTGGCGCTGTGCCGACCCTGGTACACAGTATAATACAACAATTAACGAGTGGCATACTTGCCCAGAAGGTGGTGACATTCGCGCTTCTAACCCTTGCTCGGAGTATATGTTCCTCGACAATACTGCTTGCAATTTAGCATCGCTCAATTTGCGTCGTTTCTTCAACGAAGAGACCGGAGTTTTTGATGTGGCTTCCTTTGAGTATATGACTCGTTTGTGGACGGTGGTTTTGGAAATATCTGTGCTGATGGCACAATTCCCAAGCCCAGAAGTAGCTCAGTTAAGTTACGATTACCGTACGCTTGGTCTTGGCTACGCCAACCTTGGCTCTATGCTGATGGTGAGTGGCATTCCTTATGATAGTGAAGAAGGACGTGCAATTGCAGGTGCAATAACAGCGATAATGAATGGTGTTGCCTATAGCACCTCTGCCGAGATGGCTGCTACTTTGGGTACATTCCCTCGCTACAAAGAAAACGCAAAACATATGATGCGTGTAATGCGCAATCACCGTGCAGCCGCTTACGATGCGTCTGATGCGTACGACAATTTGGAAACAAAACCTGTGGGCATCAATGCAAAATATTGCCCCGATTATTTGCTCACAGCTGCTACGCGCGCTTGGGATACTTGTATACAAATGGGCGAAAAGCACGGCTATCGCAATGCACAAGCCACAGTTATTGCCCCAACAGGTACTATAGGCTTGGTAATGGATTGCGACACTACGGGTGTAGAGCCTGATTTTGCTTTAGTAAAATTCAAGAAACTTTCGGGTGGTGGTTATTTCAAAATCATCAACCAATCTATACCTGCTGCTCTTAAAAATCTTAAATACAGCGAATCGGAAATTGATGCGATTGTAAAATATGCCAAAGGGCACGGCACCTTTGCTGGCGCACCTTTTATCAATCATCAGTCGCTTAGCGAAAAAGGATTTATTGCTGATGAACTCAAAAAATTAGATACACTTGTTGCCTCGGCTTTCGAGATAGGTTTTGTATTCAATGTTTATAATTTGGGCGAAGAATGTTTGCAACGCCTTGGCTTCAAAGCAGAGCAATACTATGATGCAGATTTCAATTTGCTTGAAGAATTAGGTTTTGGTGATGAAGAAATAGACGCTGCAAACGACTATGTGTGCGGTACAATGATGATGGAAGGCGCGCCGCTATTGAAAGAAGCGCATTTGCCTGTATTTGATTGTGCAAATAAATGTGGTAAAAATGGTGAGCGCTTTATTCACGCGCACGGTCATATTCGTATGATGGCTGCCGTGCAACCTTTTATTTCTGGAGCAATTTCCAAAACCATCAACCTGCCAAACGAAGCAACTATAGACGAAATCAAAGATTGTTATTACCTCAGCTGGCAGCTTGGTATCAAGGCTTGCGCACTTTACCGCGATGGCTCTAAACTAAGCCAACCACTGAGCAACAAAAGCGACAAAAAGAAAAAAACAACAGAAACAACAGAAGAAGCAGAAATCGAAAATACTTCTATTGGTCAAATCGTAGATTTGGGACAATTGACCATCGACGAGCTACTTGAAGAAGTGAACAAGCGTGTGCAAGCAAGCCCCGATACAAGGCTAAAACGCAGACTGAGCCACATTGTGGAGCGTCAGACGCTGCCTGCAAAACGTAGAGGTTATACCTTCAAAAGCAAAGTGGGCGGGCAAGCACTCTTCCTTCGTACGGGCGAATATGGCGACCAAACGCTCGGTGAGATATTCATAGATATGGCAAAAGAAGGTGCGACAATGCGTAGTTTGCTCAACAGTTTTGCAATTGCTGTTTCAGTTGGTTTGCAATACGGTGTGCCCCTTGAGGAGTATGTTGATAAGTTCATTTTCACGCGTTTCGAACCAAGTGGAATGGTCGATCATCCAAATATTAAATCTGCTACTTCGGTGTTGGATTATGTGTTCCGTGTGTTGGCTTATGAGTACCTCGATCGTGACGATTTGGTACATGTTGTAGACGAAAACCGTGGTAAAAATAACGTACCTACTGTGCAGCAAGAATTATCGCAAGTACGCGTGACTGCACCACAACAAAAAGTAGCAACTGCAGTAAAACTTACTTCCGCAAAACCTGTAGTTGCAGGCGTTAGCGCTGAGACCAAAAAACTAATGGGTACAAGTGCTGATGCTCCTGCTTGTAGCAATTGTGGTAACATTACCCTGCGAAACGGCACCTGCTATATGTGCCCCAACTGTGGCACTACCACGGGTTGTAGCTAATAATAAAATAATCGAATAAAATGTAAAAGCCATGGCGTGTATGCCATGGCTTTTTTCTTTTTTATACAACCCAAAATAATACATGTTTATATAATTTAATTATTTTAATTAAATTATATAAAAATATTTTTAGTATTGTGATTAGTGATAGAAGTGTTAAATCTTAATTTTCCCTTAGTTTAAATAGGAACTCATAAGGATGAAAATTCCAATTCGGACATTCTGGCACGATAATTGATTTAGTCAAAGTAATTATAATCCTTATGAAAAGTAACATCAAATCTCTGGCTACAATTAATATTGGTATATTCTTATTTTTTATTTTGTTAATGGCAAATAAAGGATATGCACAATCACCAACGATAAGCTATCCGAGCACTGCACAAAATATTACTCGAGGCTATACCAATAGTGATTTGACCGTGAAAGTTATCTTCAACGGAGCTTGTACAGGTGCAACAACAGTAAAGGTAGCCTTGCCAAACTCGGTAAAATACGTTAGTGGCACAATAAGCAAAATTGGAGGCACATCAGCTTTGGGCATTTCAGAAAGCTCAATTACTGATTTGTCGAACCCTGTTTTTACTATTTCTGGAATTTCGGCAATTGCTGATGAAATTACTTTTAAAATTTCGAGATACACAGATTGCGGTGCATTGACTACTGGAAAGGATAGTGTTTTTGTATATACAAGTGGAGGCTGCTCCAATGGTTCTGAAATAGCTGCGAGTATTAATAACTACAATATTATTGCTCCTTCTTTTACTATCGCTGCGTCACCAGCACTTTCTGGGGCTGTGCTCGATACCACGGCTACTCGTACAACACTGATAATGAATGGTGGAAATGGTGTTACCGATACGCTTCGTTTTTTTATTGTATACCCCAATAGTGGCATTATTTCAACCTCAACATCTAATGCAATTACTGCAAATTTAGTTTCGTTTTTGCCTGTGCGCAGTAGTGGCGATACTCTGTTTTACAATATTTATGGCGCTACCATTTTTGGGGGCGATAATCTTTTTAACAATGGTGAAACAGTAACAATACATGAAACTATAAAAGTAAAAAAATGCAATACAGTTACCACATATGGTACTGCCTGGGGAAGAAACAATACAACCATTTGTGAATGGACAGCCGCTACAAGTAGCATATCTGCGGCAGTAGGTGTACCCAACTTTACAGGAATAGTAGGTGCGCGATTAGGGTATGTAGACAAATGCACGCCCTATGATTACACAATGGCAATGGCAAATGGTGGTGTGGGTAACCCTAAAGCTGCCGGAATGTATGATATCAAAATCGAACATGCCACTTTTTATAATGCTACTTATTTTAGAGATTTCGATACGAGTATTCTTAGCCTTTCAAACATTAAAATTGGCACGACAGCTGTTCCTTCTACTGCTATAAGCTGGGTTGGTGGAAAGCAGTACATTTCATTGAAGAACGTATTTACAACTGACCCTGATGGTGTTGGTGTAGGGCTTGATGACTTGGACAATGATGGCTATTATGACGACTTGGCTGGAGGCAAAACAGTGACAATGCGTGTAACTCAAACCAATAAATGTACTATTGATTGCGGTAGAGACAAAGTAAGCTATGCCTATACAGGTGCACAACTTACCTACAACGAAATGTGTAGTCCAAGTGCAACAACTACTACACTGGCCCAAAGTTCAGGTCTCAATTTGCAATATGAAGCTACGTTTCAAGGTGTAGCCTATGTGCCTGCCAATGTAATTGGTGGTGTAACATTCCGATTTGAAGCAAAGCAAGCGAACTATATTAATTCAAGTTCTTTTGATAATACAAATACACGTTATCGTTGGAAAATAGCTTTGCCAAGTGGCTTTGCGGTATCGGGTACTGGAAATCCTAAATATGGAACAGCAACTACGACGTACACAACTACCTCAGGCGGCGCTAGTGGCGTGGATACAATTGTATGCATGTCTACTTCCAATTCTTTGGCAAACTTTGGAATTGATTTGGTTTATACCTGTGGTACAGGTGGCACTAAAACATTTTTTTATGCACTTGAAAAAATAGATAATGTTGTTACAGGTTGTTTTTGTCAAGGAAAATTGGTGTGTGCTACAATTACTACAAATGCGTTTTGCTCAAGCCCTTGCTCAGTTGGTCCTAGCAATTTTGTACCCAAAGTACGCCGTGCGGATGGTTCATTGGGTTGGACAGATCATACACTTGCTACAAGACAATCTGCTTCAGCAATTTCTGATTATGACCTTTCAAAAGCACTTTATTTAGATACTATTCAGATTATTAGCAGTGCAAAACAAAATAGTGCCTCTAGTAATTTGTATTTAGAGCTTACCCTACCCAAAACAACGCTTTCGCCTACAGGGCAAAACAAAGTGACAGCGGTAAAAGCAGTTTCGAAAGTATATCGCTCGGGGTCCTTAATTTCTACTTTTACTACCAATAGCGCTTCTTCAGCTGCATCTACAAGCACTACGCAATCTTTAGTTTTTGATTTGAGCTCAGGTGTATCTGCCCTAAGTGGTGGAGGTTTGATAGCAGGTGATAGTGTTAACACTGTTGCTAGTTATATTATTGCCGTAAATGCGGGTCTAGCGCAAAACGATATTCAATCAGGCGAAAGGAATATTTATTACAACCTCAATAGCTCAGGAGTTCGCGAATTTTGCGATAGCCCAGTACCTGAAATGTATTTGGTAGGTACTACTATTTTAAACGGAACAAATCCTTGGAATGCCTCTGGTTGCTCAAATGTAACTTTGGGAGGGGGTACGAATTATATCGCTCGTCGTTTCAATACTTCTGGAATTAATTATGCCAACGAATATCGTCCTGTTTTTTATGTAGATTCAGTAGTCGCAACAATTCCAACGGGCTACAATTTTGTAAATGCTAATTACCAACCTGTAAATGGTGGTGCAGCTATTACAGGGCTAACACCTACTTCGATAGATGGAAATGTATATAAATTTGTGAACCCAGGCACTTGGACTGTTCCAAGATTAACCGTTACCAATACATATGGTGCATATATTCCTTTTACCGTCACCCCCAATTGTGGAACTGTAAATGGCGAAATAGCTAATTTTAAAATCTACATCCGCGATTACTATTATGCCTATGCAGGCAATGCGACACCCGCCGGGCTATCTTACGAATTGCACCAAGCAAGCAGAGGAACACCTTCAGGCTTGTCATCTGCCATATCTTATGTAGATGCCAATAAACCAGACATTTCACTAAGTGACCTTACGGGTACTGTTCAAGGTGTAAAATCTACTCAGAGTTGGACATTTAGAATGACGAATACCGGCTTAATAACTGCGCCATATACTTGGTTTGCTATCCCGAATAATCCTAATATTGCCGTTACACAAGTTACACAAATAGCTACTGGTACGGTACTGAGCCCCATTGCTTACGGTGGTGGCAAATGGTACAAATTGAGTACAGCGGGTATATCTTCAGGTACAAATGTTGATTATAAAATAGATTTCACTTACAGCTCTTGCGCACTAGATAGTTTGAAGGTGTTGGCAGGTTGGAATTGTACAGAATACCCAAGCTCGCCCGATAGCTATACATGTGGCGTAGATTCTTTGAAATTAAAAGTAAATTCTGAGCCTAGCGAAGTGCAATTGAGCGTTACACGCCAACCTGGAGCAGGTTCAAGTATTCCGCTTTGTACTGCTGATAGTATTATATTGGTGGTCAATAGCTCAAAATCAGCAAATTTAATTGACCCTTACGTTATCGTTTATCCACCAGCTGGCCTAAATATTAGTGGTACTATAAAAGTAGAATATCCACTGGGTAGTGGAAATTATCAAAATGCAATAGTAAGTTATGTAACTGGTGGCGGATTGAAAATTGATTTGAAAGCACATACGAGTATAAGCACTAATGGTATTTTAGGCACAGCGTCTAGTAGTAGTATTTATAGCCCCTTAGGTGGCGACCGTCAAGCGAAAATAAAAATATTGTTCAACACAGATTGTTCGCTTATTTCTGGTAATTCTTTTGTTTTTTATGCCTTTGGCAAAATGCCTTGTGGGGCTGCTGCGCAAGGCAATGGTGTTTCTGCGACAACATCTGCGCTTAATATTACAGGCGCTACAGCATCGGGTAGTGCAGGTGCGGTTATCAGTATTGACTCTACCATTATTTCTTGTGGTTCGCCCACCACCCTTAACCTTACAACTGTACCTACTACATTAGGTACACAAGCAGGAGATACAATGATTTATACTTTGCCAGCAGGTATTGGTTATGCAGGTAATTTTGTAAAAGGCACAAACTGTGCTTCTTGCGAAGTTATTTCTACAGATGGCTTGGGTGGTACTACTCTTGTAAAAGTAAAATTGGAAACGGGCATTGCAGCGGCATCATTCATGAACTATTCTTTTGATGTAGTTCCGAAAGGTGAAGGTTGTGCATCATCCAATATTCAAGGTTCTTTCAAAAGATTGATTTCGCCATTGAGCTGTGGAGCTACATTATGCTCAAGCAGTAGCGTTTACATTGCCAATGTAAGCTCGCCAAATATTACAATTCAAAAACCTACGTTGAGTCTTACTGCTTACAGCCTTTTAGATACCAACACTTGGTTGATGAGTAGCTTGAATAATAAAGTCAAAATAAAATATTCAAATTCGGGTACACAAGCTTATTCAGCAAATGTAGATTCGGTAGAATTTTTCTGCGGATCAAGCACTACTCCTTTTGCAATAAGAGCCTTGACTAAAAACATTGCTATTGGAGCAAACGATTCGGATACATACAATATTGTACTACCAATGACAGGCTGTGTAGGTGCCGATTTGTTTACAAAATTTGCAAAAATAAGAACGACTACAGAATCTGGCACTAAACAA
>JADLEN010000082.1 GCA_020846105.1 Chitinophagaceae bacterium
AAAGCCTAAACCTGCGCGGGATGGCAGCTGTACCCCGCTGAAGCCTTTGCGGCGGCGGCCTTGGGGCGGAGTACAAGCAACAGCCCGAGACCCAAAGCCCAACGAAGGAGATGAAAGCCCAACCGCCCAAAAAACTTTAATAATGGGGTGAATGGGTAGGATTGTGGAATAGTGCGGCGGAATGTGTCTGTAGGCTAGGGGCAATAAAAACATTAAATTTGCGCTTCGGTTTTTTTAATATTCACTACAATTTTTTAGAAGGGTAAGACTATGAGTAATTATAACGAGAGGAATACGGATACGCCGCCGAAATGGCGCGCTTGGCTACACATAGCTATGGGTGTGGCTTATTTGTTTTTTGCGGCGCTGATATACAGTGCCAAAAGTTTTGGTAGTATAGAACTGAGCCAGATGGCGGTATATGGGCTTAGTGGCTTGTTGTGTTTTTATGGTTTGTTTCGTATTTGGCGCGGGGCCATGGACTTGAAGCAGATAGGTGGGCAAGAATAATTTTGTGTTATTTTTTTTTGGGGCTAAGAGGCTGTCAAAACCGCTCCCACATTAGCTTTGGGGCTGTTAAACTTCTGTTAGATTAGCCGCTGGGGCAAACCTTGTTTAATAAATTATGTCTAAAATTGCAATGATGTGGCGATATAAAAATATAAGTGCGCTGGTATTGAGCGCTGTGCTGTGGGGCTCTTGTGGCCAAGACAGCTCGGTGCCGAAAGTAACGGATAGCCCTACTAGTGGTGTGCTGAACATGTCTGTAGATGAAACCTACCAGCCAGTGATGGAGGAGGAGGTAAAAGTGTTTGCGAGTAGCTACCCAGAGGCTACTATAAATGTGCGCTATGTGCCAGAGGCCGATGCGATACAGGATTTTATGGCTGGCAAAAGCAAGCTTATCATAGTGTCGCGGGAGCTTACGGAAAAGGAAAGCGAGTTTTGCCTGAGCAATAAGATAGTGCCATCGTCGCTGGTATTGGCCAAAGATGCTGTGGCTATTGTGCTGCACAAGTCGGCAAAGGATACCACTTTTACCAAAAGCCAGTTGCAAAAAATGATAGCGGGCGAGCTAGGCGAGCAGACCATAGTGTTTGACAATGCAGGTAGTAGCACGCTGAAATTCATAACCGACTCTATAATGAAGGGTAAGGCACTGGGCAAAAATATATTTGCTGCCAAGAGCAACGAAGCGGTGATAGCCTATGTGAAGAAGAACCCGAATGCCGTAGGGTTTGTAGGCCTGAGTTTTGTGAGCGATACGATGGACTCTACTTCGGAAAGGTTTAACACAGCAATAAAAGTGGCTGGGGTGCTCAACGATAGTACGCTGGAATATTACCAACCGTACCAGGCAGATATAGCACTAAAACTATACCCATTGGTGCGCAAAATGACCTACATAAAAAACGAAACTTACCAAGGGATAGCATCGGGTTTTAGCAATTTCTTGGCCTACGATAAAGGACAATTGATATTAGGAAAAGCAAGGCTAGTGCCGATGCGCATGAGCATAGTGGTGCGCGATGCCGCCGTGAATACGGACTAATAATAAATATTTTTTTTGAAAACAAAACATAGTTTATAACAAAGACATGACGAACAACAAAAAAACAATGCTACTAACAGCCCTATTGGGCCTAGGCTTTGGAACAAATGCACAGACAATGGAAGAAGGTGTGAAGATGCTACAATATGAGCGCTATACCTCTGCTACAAAAGCCCTGGAGCCTCTTGCTGCCGGCAATGCACGCGCAAATTACTACTTGGGCTTGGCCCAGCTAGGCAATGAGCAGGTAGCAGCTGCAAAAGCTACTTTTGAAAAATACCCAGACGATGCTGCAAATATTGCAGGCCTTGCTCGTGTGTTTTATACACAAGGCAACACCACCGAAGGCACCGCAAAAGCATTGCTAGCTGCTAGCAAAGGCAAAAAGAAAGAATGGGAACAACAAAAATTTGCCGCAGATGCAATGGGCATAGAAGGTGGCAACCCTAAAATAGCTATGGAATATTATACCAAGGCTATGGAAAAAGCACCCGAAAACCTAGACATGAAAATAGGCTATGGTGATGCTGCCCAAAGACTAGATGATGGTGGTGGCAAGGCTATGACCAGCTATGAAAATGTAATAGCTAAAGACCCAAAAAACTCATTGGCCTACAGCCGTATAGGTAAGCTGTGGTATGCTGCACGCAAGTACGATAGTGCATTGGTAAACTATGCACGTGCCAAAGATGCAGACCCAGCTAACCCACTGCCTTATCGCGACTTGGCGAATGCTTATTTTTATGTAGGCAAATATGAGCTTGCAAAACAAAATAGTGATGAGTATTTGAAATTGTCAGACAAGTCTGTAGAAGACAAAATACTACATGCCAATCTGCTATACCTGGCCAAATATTACCCTGAAGCGATTAAAGAAATGCAAGACCTTATAGCCTCTGGCGCAGAGAAAGCATACATGTATCGTATCATAGGTTATAGCCTTTCGGAGCTTGGCGACTCGGTAGGCGTGAAGGATGCACTAGTGAATATGGATAAGTTTTTTGCGAAGCAAGACCCTAAAAAAGTATTACCATCTGACTATATGTACTATGGTAAAATCTTGAGCCAAAATGGCAAAATAACAGAAGCAAATGAATACTACAACAAGGCTATTGCCGCAGACTCGTCTAAAGATAAGTCTGAGATTTATAACAAAATAGCAGAAGGATTTGTAGCGCAAAAAAATGCTGATGGCTATGCGAAAGCAGGAGAATGGTATGGTAAAGTAATAGCCGATAACACGGATGCTAGTCCTACAGCCTACTTTAACTGGGGCTTGTATAACTATTATGGCAAAAACTATGAGCAAGCCAAAATAGCCTTTGCTGCTATGCGTGCCCGCTACCCCGAGCAACCATCGGCAACATACTGGCAAGGCCGTGTGAGCTCTGCCATAGATAATGAAGGTAAAAATGGAGATGCACTACCGTTTTATAACGATTGGCTAAACATACCAGATACTAAAGACTATACTAAAAAGGCTAGTGATAAAAACTATGCTTTTCAATACTTAGCATTGTACTACTTCAATAAAGGTGACAAGGTTCAAACACAAAAATATATGAATGAAATCTTGGAAATAGACCCTGAGAATGGCTTTGTAAAACAATTGAAAGCGGCTTTGAAAAACAAATAAAAATTTCAACAAAAAAAAGGCCCTCTGTACTCAAAATTACAGAGGGCCTTTTGTTGCAAGTTTGGATTTGACAATAGCCCTATTTAT
>JADLEN010000083.1 GCA_020846105.1 Chitinophagaceae bacterium
CCTGGTTCCTTTGACCCGCTCACACTTGGGCATGTCAATATTATTAATCGTGCTGTAGGACTTTTCGATAAGCTGGTGATAGGCATTGGCACCAACTCGTCAAAGCAACCGATGTTTAGTATTGAGCAAAGGACAGAATGGATAAAAGAGGTGTTTAAGAAAGATGCGCGCATTGAGGTAGCCTCTTACGAAGGTCTTACGATTGACTTTTGCCGCAAGATAAATGCGCATTACATATTGCGTGGTATTCGGTTTGTGAGCGACTTTGAATATGAGCGTGCCATTGCCGACATGAACCATAGTCTTGCACCAGAAATAGAGTCAATTTTTCTAACCTCAGCAGCAGCACATTCTTCCATATCATCTACGCTAGTGCGCGATGTAATACGCAATGGTGGCGATGCTCGACAGTTTTTGCCTATTGAGGTGCAGTATTAAAGTTGCTCTTAAACAATTATTGTCCGTATAGCCAAGTCATTGCATTTTGGTGTAGCAATTTGTTTTTTATTTCGGCAGTAAAATTCATTTCTTCAATGAGTTTTCCTGGATGATGCTCGCCTAGCGGGAAGGGATAATCGCTACCCATACAGATTTTATCTTCGCCCAAAACATCCACTACAAAATCCAAAGCCTTTGGGTCGTGCACAAGTGCATCTATCCAAAATTTGCCCAAATATTCGCGCGGATTTATCGCATTGTCAATAGCGCAGAGGTCGGGGCGCACATTAAAGCCATGTTCTATGCGCCCGATGGTAAAGGGGAAGCTACCACCGCCATGCGCAAAGGCAACACGCAACTTTGGGTGACGGGAAAACACACCGCCAAATATCATAGAAGTAATAGCACGCGCGGTTTCGGCGGGCATACCCACAAGCCAAGGCAGCCAATATTTTGGCATGTCTTTTTCGCCCATCATTTCCCAGGGGTGTACAAAAATGGCACAATCCAAATCTTCGGCTGCTTGCCAAAAAGGTTCGAAATAACTGTCGCTCAGATTCATTCCGTTAATGTTGGAACCGATTTCGAAACCCGGCATTTTCAACTCTTTTACACAGCGTTCCATTTCTTTCAGTGTCAAATCCATATCCTGCAAAGGCAGGGTGCCTATGCCAATAAAACGGTCGGGGTGTAGGCTGCAAGCGTGTGCAATATGCTCGTTGAAAAACTGCGCGGTTTCGAGGCCGTGTGCGGGTTTTGCCCAATAATTGAACAACACAGGAATGGTAGAAAGTACTTGGGTATTTACAGCAGTCATATCCATTTCCTTCATGCGCGCTGTGGGGTCCCAGCAGTTTTGATCCACTTCGCGAAACACCTTATCGCCCTTGATCATTTTGGCACAGCCGGGGCAATGATGCTCGAGATGAATAAACTCGCCATAGCCAAATTTTTGAAAATAATTTGGAATATGCTCGGGCATTATGTGCGTGTGGATGTCAATTTTGGAGAAAGCCATGTGGAAGAAATTTGTGAGCGCAAAGGTGCGGAATTTTTGATTCAAACTAAGTGTAAAAACAAAACCCAGCTATTTGAAGCTGGGCTTGAGTTATGACTTTTGGTAGTATATAGTTTACTCCTCAAATTTAAAGACCATGTTCTGTTCCTTTAAATTAATATTTTCTTTACCGACGATAATATTTTCAATAAAAATTTTACCTTTTTTACCCTTAGCAGCATTTAGTTCGTTCAGTACATTTTGATTGAATTTGGCACCTTCTACTTTGTAGCTTGTTGTATTGGTTACATTTCCATCAGACAGTATGGTAACGTCATAACTTTTGATTGTTTCATTTTTGTCGGCAAGCACTAATACTGGGTAATCTAATACTTGCATTATAGAAACCTTACTGCCGCTTTCAATACCGCCAAGGGTAACGAATTGCTTTTGGGTTGGTTTTGATTGTGCTAGCGCAATATTTATGGCTGCAAAAAAGAAAAGAAAAGAAAATAGCTTTTTCATAAGTTGTAATTTTTTTTAAAGATAGTGTTGTTTATATAATTTGCAAACTATGGCCACTCCACAATAAAGCAAGAATGATACAGCCCACAATAATTCTATAAACGCCAAAAGCACGGAAACCGTATTTGGTCACAAAAGAAATAAAAGATTTGATGGCAATAATCGCAACTATAAAGCCTACCACATTGCCAATAGCCAATAAGCTCCATTCGTTGCTCGAAATAATATGTCCGTCTTTATAAAAATCCAATAACTTTTTTGCAGTAGCAGCAAACATGGTGGGCACTGCAAGAAAGAATGAAAACTCGGCTGCGGCTTTGCGGGTAAGTTTTTGTTGCATGCCACCAACAATAGTTGCGGCAGAGCGCGAAACCCCTGGTATCATTGCGATACATTGAAACAAGCCAATCATAAATGCGCTCGGATATTTTACATTATCAGCATCATCGTTGGTGTTTTTATTCCAAATTTTATCGACAAATAAAAGCACGATGCCACCCAAAACTAAAGAAATAGCCACTACTTCGGGGCTTTCTAAAAGCTCATCTATTTTATCAGAAAAAAGCAAACCAAAAATGGCAGCAGGTATAAATGCGACAAATAATTTGAGGTAAAAATCGATGCTTTTGAAAAAACGTTTGAAATACAAAACCACCACCGAAAGAATAGTGCCTAGCTGAATAGCTACCGTAAATAATTTTACAAAATCGTCTGAGGCAATGCCCATTAGCGAGCTGCCAATAATCATATGCCCTGTAGACGAAACGGGCAAAAATTCTGTCAATCCTTCGATAATGCCGAGAATAATAGCTTGCAGTGTTGTCATAAAAATTGTGAATTTTCTAAGGAATGTTGAGGTATTTGTGGGTCTGCATGGATAGCTGCCAACGCGGGTTTTGCATTATATAGTCAATGATTTGCGGTGTCATTTCGTCGCGCTTGTCCCACTCGGTTTGCAGGTACAATTTACAATCGGGCGGTACTAGTGCAGCATATTCTTCGGCCCATTTAAAGTCTGATTTGTTGAAAACAATAATCTTCAATTCATCCGCTTTTGCCAATTCGCTGCTAAGCGGGGCTTTGAATTTTTTTGGCGAAAGCGTTACCCAATGCCATGCTCCGCTCACAATATTTGATGCCGATGTCTCGATGTGGGTACGAAAACCTGCGCCAATAAGAGCGTCGGTCAATGGTTTTAATTGGTGCATTGCTGGCTCGCCACCCGTTACCACAGCTATGCGTGCAGGAGAGTTTTGCGCAGCAGCTACTATATTTTCAATAGTCATTCGCGGGTGTGCATTGGCATCCCAACTGTCTTTTACATCGCACCACACGCATCCCACATCGCAACCGCCGAGACGGATAAAATAAGCAGCTTGGCCTGCAAAAGCACCTTCGCCTTGCAGGGTGTAGAAATGCTCCATTACAGGGTAATCGGCAATATTGATGGTATAGTTTTCTGTCAAAATTTAGCGTGCTATTTGTGAGGCTTTTAGTGTGTTTTTCATCAATCCGCAAATCGTCATCGGACCCACGCCTTTAGGCACAGGTGTAATAAAGGAGCATTTTGGCGCAACATTTTCAAAGTCCACATCGCCGACTAATCTGTAGCCACTTTTGCGTGTAGCGTCTTCTATTCGATTGATGCCCACATCTATTATTATTACCCCATCTTTTACCATATCTGCTGTCAGGAATTTTGGATTGCCAATAGCTGCTACAATAATATCGGCTTGCAGCGTCATTGCCTTCAAATCTTTGGTACGACTGTGTGTGAGCGTAACAGTAGCATTGCCGGGATTGGTGTTTTGCGCCATCAGCACACTCATTGGCGAGCCCACAATATTGCTTCTGCCGATAACCACACAATGTTTGCCCGTGATATCAATATTGTAATGCGCGAGCATCAGCATTATGCCATAAGGCGTGGCGGGCAAAAAAGTATCTTGCCCAAGTAGCATTTTCCCTTGTGAAATTGGGTGAAAGCCATCCACATCTTTATTGGGGTGGATGGCATTGATAATTGCTGTTTCGGAAATGTGCTTAGGCAGTGGCAGCTGTACCAAAATGCCATCAATATCTTTGTTTTCGTTTAGTTTTTTCACTTCGTGTAGCAGCTCTATTTCTGTCATTTCTGTGCCGAAACGCAGCAATGTAGAGCCAAAGCCAAGTTCGCTACAGGTGCGTACTTTATTGCCCACGTAGGCTTCACTTGCTGGATTATTGCCCACTAATATAGCAGCTAAATGAGGTGTTTTGCCACCTTTGTTTTTTACTGTTGCTACCTCTGTTTTTATTTGCTCTTTGATGTGTGCGGCGACTGCCAAGCCGTCTAATATTTGCATTGGGCAAAGATAGGGCAATTGGTTAATTGGTTTTGTGCTATTTGGCTATATTCGCCATCTTATGCAAATTATTATTCGACCAGCAACAAAGACAGATTGCGCCGCTATGATGGCACTTATTCGGGAATTGGCTTTGTACGAAAAAGCACCCGAACAAGTAACGGTAAGTTTAGCGCATTTTGAAGAAAGTGGCTTTGGTTCACAACCTGTTTGGTGGGCATTAGTTGCCGAAGCCGATGGCGTAGTTGTTGGCATGGCATTGTATTATATCCGCTACAGCACTTGGAAAGGCCAACGTATGTACCTCGAAGATATTGTAATATCTGAACCATATCGTGCTAATGGTATCGGCACAAGGTTGATGGATGAGCTTTTAAATGTAGCCAAAGAAAAACAATTCAATGGGATGCTTTGGCAGGTGTTAGATTGGAATGAGCCGGCTATTCAATTTTACAAAAAATATAATGCTCATTTTGATGAAGAATGGATAAATGTAAGCATTGATTTTTAATATTGTGTACGCCAATAGCTAAGATTAGAAGGGCATTTGTAGGTTTTTAGCTGTACCGCAATTATAATCTGTGCCATTAAATATTGATCTCTAGTAGCGCTTGCTCCTCGTTGTTTTCCGGCTCTTCCGATGGGGTTTTTCGGGTCAAGGACTAAACTTGGGTCTTGGATAAAGTAGGCAGCGTTAAGCGCCGTAGGATCTGGAGCAAATTTATTGCCACCAACATAAGTTTTACTAACATCATCTAAATAGTCTGTATTGGTAAGACGGTGTGCTACTTCTAAAGAAACATTGACACCTGGCATTAGCCACCATTTTACTCCAGCGCCTATTGGTACACACACTGCAGTACTACCATAAACCCTATCTGAATAGGTGGCGCCAAAGTTTTGACCCTCTGTGCCCAATGGGCGAAGGAAAAGTTTATCGCCCTTGAAGGTGGTATACGGGTTGTAGTAAAAGCCGCCAATGCCACAAGTAATGTAGGGTGTCCATTGGTGTTCCAAATTGCCTGTTTCGAAACGGAAAAAGTTAAATTCGGCCTGCACAGTTGCTTCAAAAATATTACTCTTAAAGCTCAGATTGCGCATTTTTTGGTAAGTATTTGCATTGAATTTATCCTCGTAGCCTACTTGTGTGTAATTCGCTGAAACTCTAAGTGATAAATAGTGGTTGAAATTATAACGGCCTATTACGCCCACATTGCTATGGATTTCTTTAAAGCCATAGTTGTCATTAATATCACCAAAGTATTGTGTAGCACCAATAGATGCGCCAAACTCTGTCCATTTATAAAATGTTTGCGCTTGGGTACTAAAAGTAACGCCAAGCACAGTTGTAAGAAATAGAAATAATTTTTTTAAGGTCATGACTAATTTGTAAGATTTTGTTCTTCAATATAAACCTCTTCTTTGTCACTTACACTTACTTTAAAAGTGAAGTAACGCTGCACAAGGTAGCTAAAGATTGCAAGGATTATAATTGTGATGGTTTGGGAAGGAGTAGGGTAGATATTGAATACATTGATAAACAATTTGAGCAACCAATAATTAAGAATAAAATTTACTAAAACCAAGCTCATGTACCTGAATAATTGTATTCTGCCTTTGATGTTGGACTCCTGAAACACCACATACTTTGACAATAAAAAGCCTATAGGAATGGTAATTGCAGATGCAATTACATAAGCGGCAATCGGCCCGGTAATTGCTGCAATACCTACCGAATTCGCTAAATTGTTATTGATTGCAAAGTCCCTTTTTTGTAAAAAAAAATTAAAGCTAACCCCATAGATAAAGATGTTCAATAACTGGTTAGATCCGCCACAGGCAAGGTATCTGAAAGTTTGTTGGTCTATCCATCTTGCAAATGGAGGGTGAAAAAAATCAATTAACCTGAGTATGATATTTCTAGTTTTATGCACGCTGATTTGTTTAAGAATAGCAATAGCAAATGTAGTCTCAAATTGGCAGACAAAAGATTATTGAAGAAAATGAAAAAAAAATTTGGAGAATTCAAATTCTTATCTACTTTTGCAATCCCAAAACAAACTTGGTAGTTCTTTTAAAACATAAACATAAGCCACTTTAGCTCAGATGGTAGAGCAACTGATTTGTAATCAGTAGGTCGCTGGTTCGATTCCGGCAAGTGGCTCTATAAATAATCGTTACTATTAACTAGTTTGTACTAGTTTTGTACTCGATAATTTATAATTACAACTGGGTAGGTGGCCGAGTGGTTAAAGGCGGCAGACTGTAAATCTGCTCACTCACGTGTACGTAGGTTCGAACCCTACCCTGCCCACAGAATTAAGTTAGCAATTAGGCTTTTATAAAGTTTGATTGCTAACTTAAAATTTTTAGAATACAAGCGGGAGTAGCTCAGTTGGTAGAGCGACAGCCTTCCAAGCTGTAGGTCGCGGGTTCGAGCCTCGTCTCCCGCCCTTTACAAACAAAAGCTGTTGTAGCTCAGCGGTAG
>JADLEN010000084.1 GCA_020846105.1 Chitinophagaceae bacterium
CGATAATAATATTGCTTACAAAAATAATGGCAGCTACGAGCTATTAAATACACAAAACATCGCAAGCTTAGAGCAGCTCCCCTACCTCAACAATCTGTTGCGTAATTGTTGTGAAGGCGATGCCTTTGTCGCAGCCAATGAAAAAATAAAACCTTTTGGCTTTGACGTCAATTATACCAAAGGATTAATTAAGAACACTCAAGAAGGTGAGCTACACACTGGCAACATGTTGCGTTCGCTTACCGATTTGGCATTGTCTTTATCAATAGAAATAAAAACTGGAGCATTAGCAAAAAGATACCAAGAGGAGGCTCATAAAGTAATTGTGTATATAGGTGACACCATTAATAATTTTGAATGGCCACTTACCTGCAACAAATTGTTTGTATGCACCAATGCCTTTGCCCAACAACTATTACCCAACCAAGACGTGAAGCCCGGACGAGGGCAAATACTAATTACAAAACCTATACCCCAATTACCATTTAAAGGGATTTTTCATTTTGATGATGGATATTTTTATTTCAGAGTCGTAGACAGCAGAGTGCTTTTGGGTGGCGGTAGAAATTTAGACTTCGACACTGAGACCACAACAGACTTTGGAAACAATGAAAAAATACAAACTCAATTAGAACAATTTCTTTGCGATATAATTTTGCCAAATACCGCATTTGCTATTGCGCAAAGGTGGTCTGGAATAATGGCTTTCGGTAAAAATAAAAATCCAGTTGTTGAACAGTTTTCTGATAGGGTCTTTGGCGCATTTAGGATGGGCGGTATGGGTGTAGCACTTGGTAGCCTTGTGGCTCACAATCTTGTGGCAATGGTGAAAGATTAAACCGGAACATCAGTACTTTATTGCTAATTTCCAATTCTTTTGTGCTGCATACTATTTACATTTGCAACAATTTTAAAAAATAAAAACAAGAATTTAAAATGCCAAATCAGCACATCAGCATGGGGAGCAACGGAAAAATCACCGTTCCCAACAATCCAATAATACCATTTATAGAAGGCGACGGAATAGGTCCAGAAGTATGGGCCGCCAGCAAAAAAGTATTGGATGCTGCTGTAGAAAAAGCGTATAAAGGTGAGCGAAAAATAGAGTGGAAAGAAATACTAGCTGGTGAAAAAGCCTACAACCAAACAGGAGAATGGCTACCAACAGCATCTCTAGACGCTTGCAAAGAGTACCTTATCTCAATAAAAGGCCCACTAACAACCCCTATTGGCGGTGGCATTCGCTCGCTCAACGTGGCCTTGCGTCAAGAGCTAGATTTGTTTGTTTGTCTCCGTCCTGTAGAATGGTTTCAGGGTGTGCCTTCGCCTGTAAAGCATCCCGAGGATGTAGACATGGTTATTTTCAGAGAAAATACCGAAGATATTTATGCAGGCATCGAGTTTAATTACGATAGCCCCGAGGCAAAAAAATTACTAGCATTCCTAACAAATGAATGTGGCGTAGGCAAGAAAATAAGATTTCCCGAAAACACTTCTTTTGGTATAAAACCAGTGAGTGTTGATGGCTCGGAACGCTTGATACGAGCGGCTATCAATTATGCCATTGAGCACAAAAAGCCATCAGTAACGTTGGTACACAAAGGCAACATTATGAAATTTACCGAAGGTGGATTTAAGAAATGGGGCTACGAAATGGCCGAGCGCGAGTATGGCAATAAAGTATTCACTTGGCCACAGTGGGAGCAGATTAAAAAAGAACAAAATGAAGATGCGGCAAATGCGGCACTCAAAATGGCAAAAGCTGAAGGCAAAGTAATCATAGACGATGCAATTGCGGACAACTTTTTACAACAAATTTTACTTGCGCCTAAAAATTATTCTGTGATCGCCACACTCAATCTTAATGGCGATTATATCTCTGACGCGCTTGCAGCGGCTGTTGGCGGTATTGGTATAGCACCTGGTGCCAATATCAATTACAATTCTGGACACACTATTTTCGAAGCGACCCATGGTACTGCGCCACGTTTTGCGGGCAAAGACATGATGAACCCATCCTCTTTATTACTAAGCGGTGTGATGATGCTGGAATACATGGGCTGGAACGAAGCGGCAAATATGATTTTAGACTCACTTAAAATGACCATCAAACGCAAACGAGTTACTGTTGATTTTTACAACTTGATGCAAGATGCCACTTTGCTAAAAACAAGCGAATTTGCGGTAGAATTGGTAAAGAATTTGTAATTGCTATTTTGAATTATTAAAAGACAAGGGCAGACACAATGTGTATCTGCCCTTGTCTTTTTTATTGGATTGACGACCGTATTAGCGCTATTTGCTAATCTATCTTGTCAATCTTTTCAACTGTTATTATATTATTTTCGGCATCTGTTATCAAAAATAGATACGAGCCATCGGCAAACCTTGAAAGGTCTATTTCCTGCACCTCTTTTGCATCCAAAACCAAACGACCCGTAATGTCTGTAACCTTAACATTCACATTTATCGGTGCATCTATGAACACCTTACTATTTGTAGGATTAGGATATATTTTCAGTGTTTCTTTGATAGCTGTATTGCTGATTTTAGTGCTTGGCTGAATCATTACCGTATCTGAATTGTTCAGGCATCCATTACCATCTGTAACCTCCACATAATACTTACCAGAAGTGGTAGTAGTATAGCGGAAGACATTTGCCCCGATAAGCTTAACACCATTTCTAAACCATTGATAATATCTGTAGATATTAGCAACCTCTAACAAAGGAGCTTTATTGATAATTGTGGGCTTGGCAGGCATTGAAAAATTCACTATTGATGAGGTATTCGTTGTGTCGAAACAGCCTAACGTATTGGTGGTAATAACCCAATAAGTACCTGCAGCGCTAAGGCTACGCACATTGCTCGTAGGTGTTGGGGGTAAAACCGGGACTCCCGATTGTAACCAATTAAAGGACCAGCCAACATAGCCTGGGCTTACGGTAAACAGCTGCTCTCCTTCTAAACAAATATGTGCCGATGTTGGTGACAACACGGGAACCACGGAACTGTCTCTTAGTACCCATACTGAATCTTTATTTTTGCAGCCATAAACGTCGGTAACATTTACACGATAATATCCGGTGGTATCTGCAATAAGGGTATCTGCAATAGCGCCTAATTTCAATGTTCCGTTATAGCTCCATTGGTACGCGGTTGCAGTAGTATTTGCTTTCAGGGTAATGGAGCTATACCGACAAAACACAAAGCCTGAAGCCGATAATGAAGTTATGTTTACAAGTGGTAATGCTTTTACCGAAACTGTTAGTGTAGCCCTTGGCCCTTCACATCCAAACGTATTTGATTGGCTTACATAAAAATTAGAGTCTTTCACAACTGCTGTAGATGGTATTGGAGCACTACTGCTTGCCACACCACCTATGGGTACAAGATACCATTTTAAACTTGTGCCCGTAGCGGAAAGTGGTACAGCTATTGAACCTATACAAAGGTTAAGTGGGCTTGCTACTACTGGCGCTAAGGGATTGGGATTGACTGTAAAAGTGATAGACTGACTACAGCCATTTGAATTAGTGAAGGTGATATTCGTAGTACCTGCCATTATTGCACTCACCACACCAGTACTCGAAACAGAAGCCACAGAGGTATTTGAAGAAACCCATGGACTAGTAGTTGCTGGACTTGCAGAGCCTGTAAGTGTAGATGACAATCCTACACAAGCATATGGCGTACCCGAAATTGTGGGCAGGGGGTTTACAAGGAAGCTCGCAGTTTGTGTACAACCATTGGTATTTTTGTAAGTAATGGTTGCCGTTCCTCCACTTACTCCCGTTACCACACCTGTGCTTGACACCGTTGCAATCGCTGTA